>JANPIT010000920.1:0-12336 GCA_031425115.1 Opitutaceae bacterium
GAATACACCTTTTGGACGTTTGGCGGCAACGTGCCGGGCTCTTTCATCCGCGTGCGCGAAGGCGACTTCGTGGAGTTTCACCTCAACAATCATCCGACCTCGAAGGTGCCGCATAATATCGATCTGCACGCGGTCACGGGGCCGGGCGGCGGCGCGGCGTCGTCGTTCACGGCGCCGGGGCACACGTCGCAGTTCTCGTTCACGGCGATGAATCCCGGCCTCTACGTTTACCACTGCGCGACGGCGCCGGTGCCGATGCACATCGCGAATGGCATGTATGGCATGATCCTCGTTGAGCCGAAGGACGGCGGCTATCCGGCGGTCGACAAGGAATTCTATGTGATGCAGGGCGAGTTCTACACGGCGGGCCGCCACGGCGAGCCGGGTCTGCAATCCTTCGATCCGGCGAAAGCCGAGGACGAGCGCGCGCCCTACATTGTGTTCAATGGCGCCGTCGGTTCGCTCGTCGGCGACCGCGCGCTGCAGGCGAAAGTCGGCGAGAAGGTGCGGATCTACTTCGGCGTCGGGGGCCCGAACATCACCTCGTCGTTCCACGTCATTGGCGAAATCTTCGACACGGTCTACCTCGAAGGCGGTGTGATGCCCTCGCAACGGCAGGTGCAGACGACGATGGTGCCCTCCGGTGGCTCGACCATCGTGGACTTCAAGGTCGACGTGCCCGGCACCTACGTGCTGGTGGATCACTCGCTGTCGCGCGCTTTCAACAAAGGAGCGATCGGGATGCTGAAAGTCACCGGCCCGGAAAATCCACTCATCTACTCGGGCAAAGAACTCGACGAGGTCTACATCGGCCAGGCGTCCGACGCGGGCTTCGCGGCGAGCAAGCGTGAAGCCGAATTGATGAAGGAACGGGAGAAGGCCATCGCGGCCAATCCGGCCATCGCCACTCTTACGCAGGATATCCGAATGGAGCGCGGCAAAAAGGTGTTTCTCACCTCCTGCTTCGCGTGCCACATGGCCAATGGCGAAGGGCTGCCGGCGGTGTTTCCCCCGCTCGCGAAGTCCGATTTTCTCAAAGCCGACAAAGACCGCGCGATCAAGACCGTGCTCAAGGGCCTGAGTGGTCCCATCGTCGTCAACGGCAAGCCCTACAACAACATGATGCCGCCCCACGAATTTACCGACGACCAGGCGGCCGATGTGCTCACCTACGTGATGAACGAATGGGGCAATGACTACGGCAAGGTCGACGCGGTGGACGTGAAACGCGTCCGGGCGGAAAACAAGTAGGCGTATCACGTTTCTAGTTACACCAATCATCATGAGCATGAAACCGCTGACCCGCCTGGCCTTGACTCTCCTGCTGGCCGCCGCGGTCGGCGGGCCGGCGGCGCGCGCCAGCGAGAAATCACCGGCGACCAGCGCTCCGGCCGGCATGACCTTCATCCCGGACGGGGAATATGCGCCGCTCCTGCGGATGAAGGATGAGCCCGAGCGCACCGCGGTGGCCGCCCACTGGCTCGACCTCAGGCCGGTCACGAATGCGGAGTTCCTGGAGTTCGTCCGCGCGCAGCCGCGCTGGCAGCGCTCCCGCATCAGCCCTCTGTTTGGCGACCGCGGCTATCTGGCCGATTGGGCCGGAGACCTCGAGCTCGGGCCGGCAGCTCCGGCCGACGCGCCAGTGGTGCGCGTCTCGTGGTTTGCGGCGCGCGCTTACGCGAAGGCAGCAGGCAAGCGCCTCCCGACCACCGCGGAATGGGAGCGAGCCGCCTCGGCCGGATTCACCACACCGGTGGGCGCCAGCGAACCCGGTTTCGCGCAAGCGATCCTCGTGTGGTTCGGTCGGCCGACGCCGGCGCCGCTGCCCGCGGCGGGTTCGGGCCGGCCGAATTTCTTCGGCGCGCGCGATTTGCACGGCCTTGTCTGGGAATGGGTGGATGATTTCAACACGGCCATGACCACCGGCGAGTCGCGCGCCGACACCGGACTCGAGCGCAATCTGTTTTGCGGCGCCGGTGCCGCGGGCGCGCGCGATCTCACCGACTACCCCGCTTTCATGCGCGCCGGACTGCGCAGCTCGCTCCAGGCGAATTACACGGTGCCCAACGTCGGCTTCCGCTGCGCCCAAACCATCCCCTGCCCCGCCACACCCTCTCTAGGCGACACACCGGTCGCACTTTTGCCATGAAACTAAATCTCACTCTCGCGCTCTCGCTCGTCGCGACCGCTGTTTCCGCGCTGGCCACCGATGCGACCGGCGCGCCCCCGTGCTCGCCGCCTGCGACGGCAGGCACGCCTCCCTGCTGTGCCGCAGAAAAAGTCGCGACCGCGCAACCCTTGAGCGATCGCTCCATCTACCAGCTCGGTGCCACCTGGACCAACGATGCGGGCAAAACGGCGACGATGGCCTCGCTCCGAGGGAAACCCGTCATCGTCGCCATGTTTTTCGCGCAATGCGACTATGCCTGCCCGGTGCTGGTCAGCGACATGAAGCGCCTGCTCGCCGCGCTACCGGCAACGGTGCGCGACCAGACGCAGCTCGTCCTCGTCACCTTCGATACGGAACGCGATACACCGGCCGCGTTGCGCGTCTTCCGCGAGCGGATGTCGCTCGATGAACGCTGGACCCTGTTGCGCGGCGAGAGCGAGGCAGTGCAGGAACTCGCGATGCTGTTGGGCGTGAAATTCAAGCAGGACGCACGCGGGCAGTTCGCGCACTCCAACCTGCTCACGCTCATGAACGCCGAGGGTGAGATCGTGCACCGGCATGGCGGCCTGAACGGGGACATCTCCGAAGCGGCCAGGATCTTCTCAGCAGCGACAAAGTAAACGGGCGGCGTTCATGCCGGTGTCTGCCCTTCGTAGCTGCGAGCGCCAGCGAGTGGGATCGCTCCCGCACACTCGCAACCACGAACCAATCCACTCGCTGGCGCTCGCAGCCACAGGGTGAGGCGGACAGTGAACAATTGAATCAACCGATTACTTCCGCGACAGAAACCTCGTCGCAGCGCGGCGAGCCCACCGCTGCACGGCGGTGTTGGCAAACTCCACAAAACGCCTCGATCTCGTGCTGCGCGACTGCCCGGAGGACTTGGTTGAGCTCTTCCAGCGAGGCATCGCGCTCGAGGGGATCCAGGGAGGGAGTAGCGGCTTGAACCAGGATCAGCCCTTCGCGCATGGCTTGTTCGCCCGCAGCAAAGTGAGCCAGCAACGGGTTTAGTCCGCAGCACTCGCGACGGTGGGTCGCGGCTGCAATGCGACGCCTGAAGCGGCGTCGCGCTGCGTGGCTCGTCAGTGACTTGAAGATCTCGTTGAGAGTCCAATCGATGAGGTGGACGAGCGCGTAAGGATTCGCGAGGGGCGTAGTGACGGGTTCGGCGTGCAGCAGCGCGGCCCAGCGCGCGCGGATGTCCGGCGAGCGGCAGCGCAAAGCGTTCACCAAGGATCCTTGCATAGGCGTGAGTATGCACCTCGCCGCAAGCCGCCGCTCCGCACGCGTTGCCAAAGGCAGCGCATCGATTGACGGAGCAGATTCTGCGTGGGAGGGAGAGATGTAGATCGGGCCTTCGCGTGGACGCAGTCGGTGCCTCGCCCGAGTCGCTAGATTTTCGGGATTCGCAACGGTCGCAACCGAAGGGCCAAAGGCCCGTTATATAACAGCCTGGGCCAACGGCCCAGGAACATAGCCGATAAGCTTTCTAGGGCTGAAAGCCCGGTTCATCTGATCCCGTCAGTCCCAGACATACCGCTCGTCAAATATCACACCGTATTTAGTCAGGAAGTTTCGATACTCGTCCTGGAACGACCGTGTGCGATGATGCTCTTCCTGGTTGTCAATATAGCTGCACAACGCATCACGATCCGATGGTCCGACCGAGAAAGCGCCATAGCCACGTTGCCACGCGAATCCGGCCAAGGCGGGCGATTGCGTTTTGATCCATTTCGATGAGGAGGTTTTCACGGTCTCGACGACAGCCGCAATGGTGACGGTGCGGGAGAGCGTGATTGCCAGGTGCACGTGATCGAAAACGCCACCGACGCGATAGCAGCCGCAACCAGTATTCCGCGCTACTTCGGCGAGGTAGGCGTAGAGCGCAGGACGAAGATCGGTCGCGATCCATGGCTCGCGGTCCTTCGTGCTGAACACGAGGTGCACGAGGATTTGGGCGAGCGATTGTGGCATGAATGAAGCGGGCCTTCAGCCCTCGAAACCTCTTCGACAACGTTCCTGGGCCGTTGGCCCAGGCTGTTATGCAACGGGCCTTTGGCCCTCAGGTCACGACGGTTTTTAAACGGCCGTTGGCCCAAGGCTGGGATGAGCCCGCGCCGTTGGCGCTTTCGGACAGGAACCGGCAGAAAACATCACCCCTATGTTCGGCCCACACGGGAGGGTTGGAGGGTCCGCCTGGGAAGTCTGCGATTCCACTCAGCGCACGGTCGTGCCGAAGGGAGGGCCAACGGCCCATTCCATACGAGCCTGGGCCAACGGCCCAGGTTTAATTCGATTTACCGTTAGGGCTGAAAGCCCGATTCATTCACGCCGAATCGCGATCCACATGCACACCGGCCCCGCTACGACCCCTGCGTCTCAACCCAGCGCACCGCGTGCCGGATCAACGCCGTCACATCGTTCAACTCCAGCTTCTCTTTGATGTTGGCCCGATGCACGTCGACCGTCTTCGGACTGAGATTTAACTGGGCGGCAATGTCGCGCGTGCTCTTGCCCTGGCCGATGAGTTGAAAGATTTCAAATTCGCGGTCGGTCAGTTTTTCGATCGGCGAACTTGAGCGACGTGGTTTGCTGCCCGAAAGGCTTTCGAGAATTCGCGCCGACATTTTCGGGCTCACGTAAACTTCGCCGCGCAAGACCTGGCGAATTGCCGCCAAAAGATTTTCGCCGCCGGCCTCCTTCATGATGTAACCCCGCGCACCCGCCCGCAGTGCCCGCTCGGCATGGACCGCCTCGTCGTGCATCGACACCACGAGAATCGCCAGCTCGGGCTCGGCGGCGCGGAGGTCCTTGATGAACTCCAAGCCGCTGCGACCGGGCATCGTAAGATCCGTGAGGATGAGGTCGGGCTTGGTCTTTTCTAGAGCGTGAAACGCTTCAACCGGATTCCCCGCTTCACCACACACCGTCAGGTCGGGCTGGCGGTCAATCAGCGTAGCGAGCCCGACGCGCATGAACGGATGATCGTCGACGAGCAGGATTTGTTTTCGCGGCAGCTTGGGCGCGGCCGCTGCCGTGCCCGGCGCCGGAGCGGATCGAAGTTTGGCGCGCGGTTTCATGGGCGGGGCGGAAGACCGCAGCGAATCGTCGCGCCTTCACCGCGCTTCGAGGCGATGGTGAGTTCGGCGCCAATCATGCGCGCACGATATTGCATGACGCCGAGACCCAACCCGCGGCGATCCGTCGTTCGATTCTTCGGGAGGCCCGTGCCGTCGTCGGTAATCTCGAGCCACAGTGCGCCATTCTTGCGGGTGAGTTGGATTGTGATGGCGTTGGCGCGCGCGTGTTTCACCGCGTTGTTCACCGCTTCCTGCGCGATGCGATAGAGATGTCCCGCTACGAACGCGTCCGAGACGCTGATCGGTTCGGGCGAATCGAAGTGGCAGCGCACCCGACCGAGGGCGTTGATGCGTTCCGCCAATTCAGCCAGGCCGTTCTGCAAGGCATCCGGTTCGTTACCGACCGGCACGAGGCCGCGGGCGAGATAACGGGTCTGGGTGATCGCTTCGCGCAGCATCTTGCCCATCGTCCCGAGCCCTTTTGCAATTTCGGGATTCGCCGCGGCATCCTCCTTCAAGGCGGTGCACATGAGTTCGAGGGCGGTCAGCTCCTGGCCAAGCCCATCGTGCAAGTCGGCCCCAATCGTGTGCCGCTCGCGTTCGCTGGCCGCGAGAATCTCCCGCTCGAGTCGCTTGTGCTCGGCCTGTGCGGCCACGAGCGCGTGTTGCTGCGAGATGGCGGCCAGAGCGCGTTGCACGACCGCGGGCAGCACGTCGAGCAGCCGCGTGTCCTTGATAATGTAATCGAGCGCACCTTGCTTCATCACCTCGACCGCCACCTTTTCGTCGCCTTGCCCGGTTACGACAATGAAGGGCACCCGCGCGTCCTCGCGTTGCAGTTCGGCCACGAGCGCCGGACCGCTGCCGTCTTGCAGTTTCAAATCGAGAATCATCAGGTCCGGCGCGCTCTGATCGAGCGACTCGCGCGCGGCTTTCGCAGAGTCAGCCGTCGTGACTTCGTGACCTTGGTCACGCAAGGTCTCGGCCATGAGGATGAGCAATCCCTCATCGTCATCGACGACCAGAATCCGGCGGAGTTGAATCGGTGAAGCCACGGGACTGCTCTACTTCGTGAGTTCGGGCGCCAGCACGAGCGTGACGAACAAGCCCAAGCGGCGGATCGCCTCGGCGAAGCGATCGTAGTCGACCGGTTTTTGAATATAGACGCTGCAGCCGAGTTCGTAGCAGCGCTCCACTTCCCGGCTGTCATCCGTCGTGGTCAGCATGATCACGGGCACCTTGCTGAGTTCCGGATCGGCTTTGAGGCGACGGAGCACTTCGAGCCCGTCCATCTTCGGCATCCGAATATCCAGCAGAACGAGAAACGTCTCGTGGCCGCCCTTGGGCCGATTCGCGAAAAAATCCAGCACGGCCTGGCCGTCGCGAAAATGCTCGATGCGGCTGCGGAGGTCGGCGGCCTCCAGATTCTCGCGAATCAAAATCGCGTGTCCTTCGTCGTCATCGACAATGAGAACCGTGGGATTTTGATTGGTGGCCATAGCTTCAGCCGCGGGCTTCGATCGCGGGCAGCGAAACGAAGAAGGTTGAGCCCGCGCTGCCGCGGCTCTCGACCCAGATAAGGCCCTTCTGCCGCTCGAGCACGCGCTGCGCGATCGTGAGGCCGAGCCCCTCGCCCAGCGTGGCATCCGGGTTCAAGCGGTGAAAAATCTCGAACACCTTCACCTGATGCTCGGGCGCGATGCCGATGCCGTTGTCGGCGATCTCGTAGACGGCCTGGCCATCCTGCACCGTGCCGCGAATCGTCACGCGCAAGGCTCGTGTGGGCGCCCGATACTTGAGGGCGTTGTCGAGCAGATTGCCGAAGACCTGGCTGGTTTGGACATTGTCGCCGAGACAGGTGGGGAGCGGTTCGACGTGCACCTCCGCCTTGGCGTCATCGAGCTGAAACTTCATCGCGGCGAGAATTTCGCCCAGCATGCCGTTCATGTTAATCGGACGGATATTCAGCGCGACGCGGCCCAGCCGGGAGTAGCGGAGGAGGCCCGCGAGCAGCGTATCCATCTTGCTCACACCCGCATTGATGAATTTCAACGCCTGCGGAATCGCCGCGTCGAGCGGCTGCTTGAGCTTCTCCGCCGGCACGAGGCCATCGGGGGCCGCGGCGATCGCGGCGCGGATGCTGTCGCACGCACGATTGAGCTGCTTGCCGAAGCCCTGCACGTTCACGAGCGGTGAGCGCAGATCGTGCGAGACCGTGTAAACAATCGCCTCGAGCTCCTTGTTCTCCTCTGCCAGCTCGGCGGCTACCCGCTGCAATTCCTCTTCGTAGCCTTTGCGCAGCGTGATGTCCGTGCGGATGGCCACGTATTGGCGCGGTTTTCCGGTCTCGGTCAGGAACGGATAAATCGTCGTATGCACCCAATAAAATGTGCCGTCTTTCGCGCGGTTCTTGATTTCACCACGCCAGACGTTGCCGTGGGCGATGGTCGTCCAGAGATCGTGAAAAAAGGATTTCGGGTGATGGCCGGAATTGATGATGCGGTGATCTTGGCCCAGCACTTCCTCGCGCGGGTATTTTGAGATCGCGCAGAACTTATCATTCACGTGCGTGATCTTTCCGGACGGGTCCGTGATCGCGACGATCGAGTGTTCGTCGAGCGCCGCCTTGACGTCCCGCAACTCACGCACGGTCGCATGCAAGTCGCGCTGGAGCTCGTCGCGATCGAGCGGGGAAATATTTTCGGGAGACGCCACTAAGCCCCAGCTTCCACCTGCCACCGATCTAGCGCAAGCCGCGCGACTGTCCGGCACGTCTTCGTGCCATGGTCTTTTGGTTTGGCTATACAAAGACCTGAACCGTAGGTCAGCGCGCTTGCGCGCGCCAAACCGCGTCCGCAAGCGGACTGGCCTACAGTTACGCAGCCAAAACAGAAGACCATGGTCTTCGTGCCACCCTGCCGCGGCACGGTTACGGCGTCGCGGACTAAGGAAATTCCTTAGTCCGATGCCGCCGCGACACCAATTACGCGGAAGCCCATTAGCCGCTATTCTGGCACCGCAATGAATGCGTCCCCCGTAGCCACCACCGAAACCGACCTCGCGCACGACCGCTGCCGGGATGTCGTCGCACGCTTACAGCAATCCCAAATCTTTCGCGACTATCAGGACGCCTTTCAAATGGCTACGGGCCTGCCGCTGGTGCTTCGCGCGGTCGGCTCCTTTCAACCGCCCCTGCACGGAGCCACGAACATCGCCTCGTTCTGCGCCCTGATGGGCGGAGCCAACAAAACGTGCGCCGCGTGCCTGCAACTGCAGGGGAAAATGGAGGAGCTGGCTCCGACCGAGACGACAACGGCGCAGTGCTTTGCCGGCCTGAGCGAATCGGTCGTGCCGATCCGCCTCGGCGACAAAGTCATCGCCTATCTCCAAACCGGACAAGTGCTGCTGCGCGCGCCGACCGAGAAGGGCTTCCGCGCGGCAATGGCCGAGCTGGAAAAGTGGAAGCCCACGGCCGACGTGAGTGAGCTGCAGACCGCGTTTTTCGAAACACGCGTGCTCACCAAGGCACGCTACGGTGCGATGCTCCGGCTGCTCTGGAGCTTCGCCCAGCATCTCTCCCTCGTGAGCAACGAACTCATGATCAAAGAAGCCGCGGCCGAACCGCCGGCAGTGAGCAAGGCCCGCGCGTTCATTTCTCAGCATCTCGGCGAAGAGCTTTCGCTCGACCAGGTGGCCCGCGCCTCGGGGATGAGTTCTTTCTACTTCTGCAAAGTCTTCAAGGGCGCGACCGGGGTGACATTCACGGACTACGTCGCGCGCGCTCGCGTCGAGAAAACCAAGCAACTCCTGCTCAACCCCAACATGCGGGTGAGCGAGGCGGCCTACGAGGCCGGCTTTCAATCCCTGTCCCAATTCAACCGCGTGTTCCGGCGGATCGAAGGGCAGGCGCCGTCCGCCTATCGCGAGCACCTGCACGGCGCCTCTCGCCTGTTGCTCCCCTTCGCTGCCTGAGGATGAAAGCAAAATCTGCACACCCCTTGGCAATCACCGCGGAGCGTCAATTCCAGCATCAGCCTAAGATCACTCACTCCAACAAACGTCTGCGTATGAAGAACACCATTACCTCCCAATCCTCTGATTTCTCGGAAGCGGAAATTCAACGCGCGGGTTATCTGCTTTGGCACGAGTATGGCCGGCCGAAAGGGTGCGAAGACAAATTTTTGTCGATCGCGCAAACGGTGCTGCGCCCACCCCACGGCCGCGCCGTGAAGACCCGCCCGTGAGCCGGCGCCGCGCCCGGAGAACTCCCCACCACCTCAACTAACCCTTCCATGCCCGTCGTCCCCCTCACGCTCACGATCAGCCTCTGCCTCGTATTCACTTTTGTGATCTTCTTCCTCTGCGAGCAAAAGCGGGGGCGTTTGAGCAGCGCCGAGCGCGATTCATTGCTGCCGCTCGCGGAGGAAGAACCCCGTCTCGCGCACGCGTCTGTATCCGCCGATTCGGCCGCCCACGGCTGCGGTTGCCCCGACGGCAGCCGTCCGCCCTGCCCCGGCTGCCTCCGACGCGGGTAACGCGTGCGCACCCGTTTCTGAATCCAATCGCGCACCGATGTCCGACCGCAAAATCACCCTCGAATTCAACGACCACGTCGTCCGCCAGTTCCTGCTCGCGACCATCCTCTGGGGGATCGTCGGCATGCTGGTGGGCGTCCTGGTCGCGCTGCAGCTCAATTTCTGGCAGGTCAACTTCGAGACCTCCTGGCTGAGCTTTGGCCGCTTGCGACCGCTGCATACCAACGCGGTCATCTTCGCGTTTGTCGGCAACTTGTTGTTTGCCGGCATCTTCTACTCCTCGCAACGCCTCGTGAAGGCGCGGCTCGCGAGCGATTTCCTTTCCTCGCTCCATTTCTGGGGCTGGCAGGCCATCATCGTCGCCGCGGCCATTACGCTCCCGCTCGGTCTTACGCGCGGCAAGGAATACGCCGAGCTGATCTGGCCGATCAACCTCGCGGTCGCGTTCATCTGGGTCGTCTTCGGGGTGAATTTCTTCTGGACGCTCGCACGCCGCCGCGAGCCCAGCCTCTACGTCGCGATCTGGTTCTACATCGCGACGATCATCACCGTGGCGATGCTCTACATCGTCAACCATCTGTCGCTGCCGACGAGCTTCACCCACTCGTATCCGCTTTTTGGAGGCGTGCAGGACGCGCTCGTGCAATGGTGGTATGGGCACAACGCCGTAGCGTTCTTCCTCACCACGCCGATTTTGGGGATCATGTATTACTTCATCCCGAAGGCCGCGGAGCGTCCCGTCTACTCCTACCGGCTCTCGGTGATCCATTTCTGGTCGCTGGTCTTCGTCTACATTTGGGCCGGACCGCACCATTTGCTGAACACCGCGCTGCCGAACTGGCTGCAGACCCTCGGCATGACCTTCTCACTCATGCTTTGGGCGCCGTCGTGGGGCGGGATGCTCAACGGCCTCCTCACGCTGCGCGGCGCCTGGCATAAACTGCGCACGGACCCCGTGCTCAAGTTTTTCGCCGCCGCCGTGACGTTTTACGGCATGGCGACCTTCGAAGGCCCGCTCCTCTCGATCAAATCCGTCAACGCCCTCGC
This sequence comes from Opitutaceae bacterium, assembly GCA_031425115.1. GTDB lineage: Bacteria > Verrucomicrobiota > Verrucomicrobiia > Opitutales > Opitutaceae > ER46. Next base: position 10,833 of record JANPIT010000920.1, read on the forward strand.
CCATTACACCGATTGGATCGTCGGGCATGTGCACGCGGGCGCGCTCGGTTGGAACGGTTTCATGGCCGCGGGCATGATCTACTGGTTGCTGCCCCGCCTCTGGAACAAGCCGCTGCACTCGACCGCGCTCGCCAACCTCCACTTCTGGCTCGGGACCGTGGGGATCCTTCTTTACGTCGCCGCGATGTGGACGAGCGGCATCACGCAAGGCCTGATGCTCAACGCCACGACCGACGGCGGCACGGTGCTGGCCTACCCGAACTTCATCGATACGCTCAATGCGATCCGCCCCATGATGCTGATGCGCGTGATCGGCGGCGGTCTCTATCTCGCGGGCTTTTTCCTCCTCGTCTACAATGTCTGGAAAACGGTTCGCGGGGCGCAACCGGTCAACGGCACGGTCGAGGTCTTTGAGGAAGACGCCGCCCACGCGCCCAAGGAAACGGTCGGCGTGTTCGGGACGTTCCTTAATCCGCCCGTGCTCTTCACGTTTCTGGGCGCGGGCTTCGCGTGCGCGTGGATGTTTGGCAACGACGCCGTCAGCATCGCCGGTCTCGTGGGCACGATGGTGAGCGTCGTGCTCGCGTATTCTCACTACGAATCGCGCGGCAAGGCCTGGGCGAACTGGTATGACCGGCTGCTCGTGAACACCGCGCCTTTCACGGTGCTGACGTTCATCGCCGTGATTGCCGGTGGCCTGATCCAGATCATCCCGACGGTCGTCGCGCACAAAGCGGCCAACATCGAGGGGCGTCGCCAGATTCCTTATACGCCACTCGAACTCGCCGGCCGCGACATCTACGTCCGCGAGGGCTGCTACAACTGCCACTCGCAGATGATCCGCACGCTCGTGCCCGATGTGCTCCGCTACGGCGACTACTCACGACTCGGCGAGTCGATCTACGATCACCCTTACCAATGGGGCTCAAAGCGCACCGGCCCGGACCTCGCCCGCATCGGCGGAAAGTATCCAGATGTCTGGCACCTCCGCCACATGGAGGACCCGCGCTCGGTGTCGGTCGGTTCCAACATGCCTGCTTACCGGTGGCTGCTGGAGAAGGACACCGATGTGGCAGCGTTGCCCTCGAAGCTCGCCGTGCAGCGCACGCTCGGCATTCCCTATCCGAACTGGACCCCGGCGCAGATCGAGCGGCGCGTGGCTGAGCAATCGCTGAAGATCGCCGGCGATCTCCGCACGGCCGGCGCCTACGTCGCGCCGCAAAAGGAGATGGTCGCGCTCATCGCCTACCTCCAGTCGCTCGGAAAATTCGAGAGCGTAAACGTTCCCACCCCCGCGGCTGAAGTGGCCGCGGCGCGCGAGTGACGCGCGCTCACCTATCAGCCCTCAGCTCCCAATTTCCCCATGTTCCGTCGTCTCGTTTTCGAAAACTCCGCCGCGCTCTTCACGATCGTGGCCTTCATAACCGCCGCGTGGATCTACGTGGCCTTCGCGTGGCGCGCCTTGCGCATGAAGCGTCCGCAGATCGCTCATTTCGAAAATCTC
>JANPIT010000921.1:0-2553 GCA_031425115.1 Opitutaceae bacterium
GGCGGAGGAGCTGAGTGCGGGCCGGCACGTCGACCTCGATCGCGCGCTGCTGGATCGCTGCCGCGGCCTCCGGCGCTTGGGCGATGGCGACGTGCACCGGTTGGCGGAGTAGCGTCGCGGCGAGCGATTCGACTTCGGGCGGGAATGTCGCGGAGAAAAGCAGGCTTTGCCGCTGCGCGGGCAGCAGCGCGACGAGGCGGGCGAGCTCGGCGGCGAAGCCGAGAGCGAGCAACCGATCGGCCTCATCCAGCACGAGCGTGGTGACGGCGGCCAGTGACACCGCGTTGTGATCGATCAAATCCAGCAGACGGCCCGGAGTGGCCACGAGCACGTCAACGCCGCCGCCGAGCGCCATCATCTGGGGGTTGATCGAAACGCCGCCGTAAACGACGAGAGTTTTGATGGGCTGCGGCAAAAAGCGGCCGTAGCGCCGGACGGCTTCGCCGATCTGCGCCGCGAGCTCGCGCGTGGGCGCGAGAATCAGAGCGCGCGCGAACCGGCCGGGCGGGCGCGTCGAAGTCGAAAGTCGTTGCAGCAAGGGAAGCACAAACGCCGCCGTTTTCCCCGAGCCCGTTGGGGCCGATGCGCGCACATCCGCGCCGCGAAGGATGGGCGGGATCGCGGCCGCTTGGATCGGCGTGGGCGCGGCATATTCCTTGCCCGCGACGGCGCGACAGAGGGGCTCGGATAGTTTTAGAGCGGAGAACGGCATGGCGGTGCAGCGGAGGCGGGCGCTTTAGCCGACCTGGACGACAATGGTCCGGCCCTCGAACGTCACCTTATCTCCCGCGACGAGTTTCTTGCGCTTCTGCGTTTCGAGGACGCCGTTGACGGTCACCTTGCGCTCAGCGATCGCCTGCTTCGCCGACCCGCCGCTCTCGGCCAGGCCGCCGAATTTGAGAAACTGACAGAGCTCGATGGGCACGCCCCGCACCGGGACAGTGCGTGGCGCGGAGGAATTATCTTTCGTCATCCACCCACGGTCAGCGCGGCGCGGCGAGGAGTCGAACTCTCAATCGAATGAGGAAATTGTTGCAGCTAGGAAGATACCCATCTGGAAATCAGGAACTCAGGAAAAATTCTCAGCCCAATGCCAGGCGAACTGACCGGCACCTGTTTTTTTCGTGATTTCCTGAGTTCCAGATTTGCGGCCGGTATTTTTGAGAGGCGGTCTAATTCTCGATTCGATAAAGATGCGTCTTCGTGCGCACGAAGAGCGCTTTGCCGGCGATGGCGGGTGACGCCATGCAGCCGGCATCGAGTTTGTTTTCGGCGAGGACTTTGAACTCACGGCCGGCGGCGAGCACGAGGCCGTGGCCGTTTTCATTGAAGAAATAGAGTCGGCCGTCGGCATAGGTCGGGGACGCGGAATGGTTGCCGAGTCCGGGCAAGCGCTCGCTCCACAGCTGTTCGCCCGTCTTCGCATCGAGGCAGGACACGATCCCGCCGTCCTGATTGATCATGAAAAACAGGTCGCCGACCAGCAGGGGCGAGGGACGGTTCGGGACGTTGCGCGTGGCCTTCCACGCGACGTGGGTGTCGGTCACGACCCCTTGCCCGCCGAGCTTCACGGCCCACATCTCGCCTTTCGCGAGGCCGGTGGCGGTGTAAACCATGCCGTGGCCCACGACGGGGCGCACGCTGCCGGAGTGATGCTTCTGCTCTTCCACGCGCCACAGCTCCCGGCCGGTGGCGGGATCATAAGCGTAGGTGGCTTTGGAAGCGGCGCTGATGAGAATCGGTTTGCCCTCGTGCGTGATGACCAGGGGCGATGAGAACGCTTTTCTAAAATCACCGTCGCGGATCGGCTTCCCCTCGGGCGTCAGATCCTTGAAGTCGACGGAGCGGTCGGTTTTCCAGACGGTGCGGCCGTCTTTCTTGTCGAGGGCGATGACGTATTGGTGGTCGGCGCCGTCGAAATGAAGGATCAGCAAATTCTGCCAGAGGGTGGGCGACGAGCCGGCGCCGCGCCAGTGGTTGCATGGGAGATCGCGCCGCTCCCACAGGACCTTGCCCGTCTTGGTGTCGAGACACGCGGTGCCCGGAGAGCCAAAGGTCAGGTAAACGCGGCCCTCCTCGATCACGGGCGTGGGCGAGCCGTAGCTGTTGAACTTGTCCGCGTATTGCGGCTCCGCGACCGTGAACAGCTTCAGGTCGTGGAGGATTTTTCCGGATGCGCGGTCGAGCGCGATCGCGAACAGCTCGCGACCGTCCTCCGTGGCAGTCGTCAGCCATACTTGATTTCCGAATACGACGGGCGACGACCAGGCCTTGCCGTGCAGCGTCGTCTTCCACTTCACGTGTTCCGTCTCGCTCCAGGTGAGCGGCAGATCCTTCGCCTCCGAAATGCCTTGAGCGGTCGGACCGCGGAACTGCGGCCAGTTGTCCTCGCCGCGGGCGGGGAGCGTGAAACACAGCGCGGCGGAGACCAGAAACGGAACGAAGGAGGATTTCGACATCGGGAGCAGGGAAGGGGAACGAGTGCAGTTCATCGGAGATTGCAGAAACAAAACCGAAATCAGCAGGAGGTAGGGCGAGGCGTCCTCGCCGAGC
>JANPIT010000922.1:0-4639 GCA_031425115.1 Opitutaceae bacterium
ATGAGTGCTGCGACATTTTCCGCTCAGGGAGAACTGGAGGCCGGCATCCCGCTGCTGCGCGCCGCGCCGAAAGCGGTGGGCTTCGTGGCGATGATCGTGCGGCGACCTGAAGTGGATCAGCGCGAAGTGCTCAGCGAAGGGCGGCTCGAAACCGCCGAGGGACTGGTCGGGGATAATTGGCGGGCGCGGGGGAGTCGGTCGACGCCGGATGGCTCCGCCCATCCGGAGATGCAGCTCAATGTGATGAATGCCCGCGCCGCTGAGCTGGTGGCGCGGTCGCGCGACCGCTGGCCGTTGGCGGGCGATCAACTGTATCTCGATTTCGATCTCAGCGTGGAGAATCTGCCGACGGGGACGCGGCTCGCGTTGGGCGAGGCGATCATCGAGGTGACGGCGCCGCCCCATACGGGGTGCGCGAAGTTTGCGGCGCGGTTCGGTCGGGACGCGCTGGCGTTTGTGAACTCGCCCGTCGGGAAAGAACTGCGGCTGCGCGGGCTCAACGCCCGCGTGATCCAGGCGGGGACGATCCGCGCAGGCGATCCGGTGCAGAAGCTGCCCGGCCGCTAGCAGCCTCGAGTGCCCAAAGTTTGACTACAAAAATCAAACTCGAGCTTTCGGTGATGCAGCAGGAAGCCAGGAAACCAGGAGAATGCCTGCGCCGTGCAGGCATTTCATGGCTCCATGGTTTCCTGCTTAAAAATTCCGGCTGGGGCAACGCTCCGCTGGTATAGGCCCCTGTAGCTCGAGTGGTCTTTTGTTTTGGCTATACAAAGACCTGAACCGTAGGTCAGCGCGCTTGCGCGCGCCAAACCGCGTCCGCAAGCGGACTGGCCTACAGTTACGCAGCCAAACCAAAAGACCATGCTGTAGCTCGAGTGGCCCGCGCTCGCCGCTTCAAGCAAAAGCGAATGGACCGCCCTACGATCGCACCCGCCGTCGCGTTGACTCGAATCGGCCGCATCCTAACTTCGGGCGCATGTGCTTTTCCCCCGCACGCCGCGGTTTTTTCGTTCTGCTCTTTCTCGTGTTCCGCGCGGCGCTGGGGGCCGCGGAAGATGCCGACGTGCTGGCGCGAGGGCAGTCGCTGTATCTCGCCAATTGCGCGATGTGTCACGGGGCGACCGGCGACGGAATTCCGAAAGTCTATCCACCGCTCGCCAAGTCCGACTGGCTCGCGTCCAACCGCCAAGGCATGGTCCGCGCCGTAGTCGCGGGGTTGAGCGGTGAGATCACGGTGAACGGTCACGTATTCAATAATCAGATGCCGCCGATCATGCTCGATGATGAGCCGGTGGCGGACGTGCTGACCTTCGTGTTGAATTCGTGGGGTAATCCGGGCGGCCGCGTGACGACCGCTGACGTCAAGGCGATCCGGGCGATGACGAGTTTCCGGACTTATGATCAGCTGAAAGCGGCGGGCGATTATCAGCCCTTGCCGACGGCGCCGGCAGGTTTCGCCGTGAAGGAGTTGGTGCGGTTGAACGAATTTGGTGTGCGGCTGGCGAGCGATGGCAAGGGCGGGCCGCTCTACGTGCTCGGGCAGGCAGGCGGTGTTTGGGCGGTGGATACAAAGAGCGGAAATCTGAAGCAGATTATCTGGCCAAAAGACTTTGTGGGGCGGAAGCGCCCGGGGAATTTTCAGACGCTCGGGGTGGTGCGCGATGGAGAGGGGCGGCTCTGGATTACGGTGAACCAGCGCGTAATGGCGGACCCCGTGGAGCTCAACGAGTGCGCGATCTATCGGACGACGGCATTCGATGCGGACGGGCATCCCATCGCGCCGCAGCCCTGGTTTCAGACGAGTTATCCGTGGGGCATTGGTCCTTACAACCACGGGCTGTCCGACATCCGTTTCGGCGCCGACGGCCTGCTTTATGTGAGCAGCGGCTCGCGCACCGACGGAGGGGAAGAGGGCACTTTGCCGCGCTTGGGGAAGATGGGCGAAGTGGATACGACGGCGGTGATGTGGCGGATGGATCCGAAAGCGGCGCAACCGAAGATCGAGATTATCGCCCGCGGCATTCGGAACGCGTATAGCTTTGACTGGGACGGCGCAGGAAATCTTTTCACCGTATCGAACGGCCCGGACGCGCACGCGCCGGAGGAAATGGATTTCATCGTGCCACCGCGCGCGGGCGAGCCACCGAAGCATCACGGTTTCCCGTATCAATTCGGCGACGCGCCCGCGGACAAGAAATGGTATGCGCACACCCCCGTGCCCCCGCCGCCCGCGAATCCCGACTATGTGTTGCCGGTGTTGAATCTCGGCCCCGCGGCGCTGATGGCCGGCAAGCCCACGAGCACGTTCAACGCGCACAGTTCGCCAACGGGGTTGTTGTGGCTGGGGCGAGAGTGGCCGGAATCGGTGCGGGAGAGTTTTCTCGTGGGCCGGTTGGGAAGTTTCCTCGCGGGACCGGTGGATGGCGAGGAGCACGGGTTCGATGTGCTGCACATGAAGATGGAGCGCCGCGCGGATGGGCGGTGGACGGCGCGCACGAACACCTGGCTGGCGCCGCTGGGGCGTCCGATCGATGTGCACATCGGGGCCCCTGGAAAAATCTACGTCCTGGAATATACGCGTCCGACGAAGCTCAAGGGCGGCGCGGGCTGGCTACCGGGGCGGGTGCTGGAGTTGGCGGTGACCGCGAAGTAGTTCCGCGGTCTGGGACCCCGCTTCCGCTCCGCACTGGACACCATCCGGTGGGATTGTCCGAATCGCGCGCGATGCATTCGTTGAAAACTCCTCTGGGCCGGCTGCGCGTGATCGGCTGGTGGGAAGGCGTGTCGTTTCTCGTGCTCCTCGGGATTGCGATGCCGTTGAAGTATTTTGCGGGCATGCCGCAGGCCGTGCGCGTCGTCGGCATGGCGCACGGCGTGTTGTTCATGCTCTACGTCGCGGCGGCGATTCAGGCCGCGTTGGCCTACGACTGGCCCTGGAAAAAGACCGCGCTCGTGCTGCTCGCGAGCGTGTTGCCCGGCGGGCCATTTGTCGTGGACGCGAAGATTCTGCGGGAAGAGACGAAACCATAACTCCAGCGGGAACCGGAGGCGGAGTGAGGGCACCGCCTATATCCGTTGTTTGGAGGGATAACGGACTAGCCGAACGGCCCAGGTCCCCGGGCCGAGTGGCCCAGCGCGCGCGGAAAAAAATTCGGGCATGATGGCCACTCGTCTCGTGGATCGGTTCCGCGGGACGGTTTTCACCATGCTGTTCAACTCACTCACATTTATTGTCTTCTTTGCCGTCGTCGTTGGCGGCTACTGGACGCTGCGATCTTGGGAGGCGCGCAAGAACCTCCTGCTCGTGGCCAGTTACGTCTTCTATGGGACGTGGAATCCGCCGTTCGCGCTGCTGTTGTTCGGGACGACGGCGCTCGATTATTATCTCGGCGCGCGCATCGCAGCCGCCGGCACGGCGACCTCACGCCGCGGTTGGCTGATCGCGAGCCTCGCGTCCAACCTGAGCATGTTGGGGTTTTTCAAATACGGGAACTTCCTGTTGGAAAACTTCAAGTGGCTCGTGGCGCAGGCGGGCATCAATTACCAGCCGCCGCACCTGGACCTGTTCCTGCCGATCGGAATTTCGTTCTACACGTTTCACTCGCTGTCCTACACGCTCGACGTCTATCGCGGCACGACCGAGCCGACGCGCTCGTTGCGCGACTTCACCCTCGCGGTCTCGTTCTTCCCGCAGCTTGTGGCGGGACCGATCGTGCGCGCCGCGGATTTTCTGCCGCAGGCGGCGCATCCACCACGGCCTGACACCGGGCGTTTCATCTGGGGTTTGCTGCTGATGACGCTCGGTCTTTTCGAGAAGACGGTGCTCGCCGACACGATGCTCGCCGCGGCGGCGGAGAAGGTCTTCGCCTATGGCGGGCCGCTCCAGAGTCTCGATGCGTGGACGGGGGTCCTCGCGTTTTCGGGGCAGATCTTTTTCGACTTCGCGGGCTATTCAACCTGCGCGATCGGCGCCGCGCTGTGCCTCGGTTTTCATCTGCGCGATAACTTCCGCTTTCCTTACGCGGCGATCGGCTTCTCCGATTTCTGGCGGCGCTGGCACATCTCGCTCTCCACGTTTCTGCGCGACTATCTCTACATTCCGCTTGGCGGGAATCGGGCGGGCGCCATTCGCGCCGCGATCAATCTGATGATCGTGATGTTCATCGGCGGCCTTTGGCACGGCGCAGCGTGGACCTTTGTGGTGTGGGGCGTGATCCACGGACTCTGTCTCGTCCTGGAGCGGGTCCTTCGCGCGAAGTTCAAGGATGCCGCCTGGACGCAGTGGCTCGGCGTGCAAATTCTGATGGGCCTCGGCACGTATGCTGTCGTCTGTCTCGCGTGGGTTTTCTTCCGCGCCGCGGATTTTCCCACGGCCACGCGCCTCGTGCAGGCGATGGTGGGCGCGCTGCCCCGCGGCGACGCCATCCTGCCAACCCGGGAAATTCTCCAGGTTGCGATCGTCACCGCCGGGTTGCTGACGGCGCACGCGCTGTTGCGAAACACCTCGATCGAAAACGTCGTGGCCCGGATGCCACGTGCGCTGCTCGCCAGCGTTTGGACCGTCATGACCTGCGGCATCATTCTCACTCAAGGAAACGGCAATGCATTCATCTACTTCCAATTCTGATTTCGTTCGAAT
>JANPIT010000923.1:0-3284 GCA_031425115.1 Opitutaceae bacterium
ACTCGACCGCGTCGAGTGGCGGCCCGGCGGCCACCGGGTGCCCGTCGTGCCGGCGATGCTCGGCGAATGGGCCGGTGCCATCGGGGCCGCCCGCAATTCTCTCCTTCAATGATGACACCTTCCGCCACCTACCTCGCGCGCGCGCGCGAATTAATCGATACGGTCGCTGCGCAACACGCCGACATCGCCACCGCCGCCGACTGGTTCGCCGGCACTATCCTCGCCGGCCGCATGGTGCACGTTTTCGGCTCCGGTCATTCGCGCATCATGGTGGAGGAGATGTGGCCGCGCTATGGCTCCTTCCCGGGCTTCAACCCGATCGTCGAGCTCTCGCTTTCGTTCCACAACCTGGTCGTCGGCGCCACCGGCCAGCGCCAGGCCATGTTCCTGGAAAACGTCAGCGGCCTCGCCGAGCGGATCCTCCGCAACTTCGACCTCGCGAAAACCGACACTGCCTTCGTGGTCTCCTCCAGCGGCTGCAACGTCGTGCCGATCGAAATGGCCGAGCAATTCCAGCGCCGCGGGGTTCGGGTGGTCGCCCTCGTTAGCCGTCGCCACGCCGAGGCGTCGACGTCGAAACGCGCCGACGGGAAAAAGCTCACCGACTTCGCCGACCTCATCCTCGACACCGGCGCACCGGTCGGCGACGCCATGGTGAGCATCGAAGGATTGGATACACCCGTCGCCCCCGGATCCACGGTGGGCGGCTGCCTCGTCGTCAACGCGATCAAAGCCGAGGTCGCCGCCCGCCTCACCGCGGCCGGCGCCCCGCCCAAAGTGCTCAGCGCTGGTGTAGTCGTCGGCGCCGCCCGCGCCACCGCGCTCTTCGAGGCCGCTTACGACGAACACGCGCACCGGCTGGCGAAGCTGTATGCGAATGTAGGAGCGGCGTGACGAACTTTCTGCCAATCAACTCTGTTTCCGTAGGTGGGGCTCCGCTCTCCGAGCGGGCCTGGGTTCCCGCCACAGAATCGCGCTCGAGCGCTATAACACGCTGGAATTCAGGCCGGCTCGGAGAGCCAGCCCCACCTCGCGCCAACTTCTCCTTGTCGCCCTCATGACCACCGCCCCCCTCATCCTCGACCGCATCCCCGTCCTTGCGACGGTGGACGTGCTCGTGGTCGGCGCGGGCACCGCGGGATGTTGCGCCGCCATGGCCGCTCGGGACAGCGGCGTCGCGTCCGTCCTCCTTCTCGAGCGCTACGGATTTCTGGGCGGCACCAGCACCCAGATGTTGGATACGTTCTACGGTTTCTTCACCCCCGGCGAACAACCGCGCAAGGTCGTCGGCGGCACCCCCGACCGCGTCGTCGATGCGCTCGATGCCGCCGGCGCGGTCTTCCTTCGCCCCAACACCTACGGCGCGGGCACGGGGGTGAATTACAATCCGGAGCGCTTGAAGCTGGTTTGGGACGAATTGCTCGCCACCGCCGGCGTGCGCGTCCTCCTTCACGCGACCCTCGTGGCCGCGGAGCAGAATTCCGCCGGCCGCATCACCGGCGTCGTCATCTCCACCAAACGCGGTTTCTTTCGGATCGCCGCGCGCCGGTTCATCGACGCCACCGGCGACGCTGACCTCTGCCAGCTCGCGGGCGTGCCGTTTGAAAAAGCCGGCGAGCACGAACCCGCGCAAACGCTCACGACCACGTTCCGCATGAGCGCCGTTGACCTCGCCGCCTACGAACGCGCCGGCGGAAAACAATTTCTCATGCGCGCGATGGCCGAGGCCGTGGACCGCGGGACGCACGCGCTGCCCCGCAAGAGCGGCAGCCTTCACGCGATGAATGCCCGCGGCTGCATCTCCACCGTCGCCGTGCGCGTCGCCAACATCGACGCCACCGACTTCGAGCAACTCACGGCCGCCGAGCAGGCCGGCCGTCGCCAAGCTTTCATCTACGAAGCCTTTTTCCGCGACTGCGTGCCAGGCTTTGCCGAGGCGAACATCATCGGCCTCTCGCATCAGATCGGCGTGCGGGAGACACGACGAGTCTACGGCGAGTATCGACTAACCAAGGACGACTGCCTGTCCGTCGCACGTTTCGACGACCGGGTGCTGCTGTGTGGCGCCCCGATCGAGGATCACCGTGCGACCGCCGATGGCGGCGAGGAAACGGTGTGGGGCTATGTGCCGGGCGGCGCAGCCTACGATGTGCCCTATCGCACCCTGGTGCCACGCGGCCGTGACGAACTTTGGGTCGCCGGTCGCTGTTTCTCGGCCACCCACGATGCGCATGCGTCGTGCCGCTCGATGGCGCAGACGATGGCGATGGGCCAGGCGGCCGGCACCGCCGCCGCACTTTCGCTCGCGGCCAAGTGCGGCGCCCGCGATCTCGCCGTCTCCGCGCTTCAGATACAACTGCGAGCCCATGGTGCTGTGCTCGAAACCCCCGCACCCACCGCCGCCACCGGCCGTGATGATTGGGCCAGTAATCGCCACCCTTAAACTTCACTTCGGCTACCCCATGAATTCTTCCCCATCCGATCTATCGCGCCGTGACTTCATCTCCCACTCGTTCGGTGCGGCCGCGACTCTCTCGACTTTGGCTTCGGCCCCGCTCTTCGCCGCCGCGCCGCCCGCTCCCGCGCGCAAGATCAAGCTCGGCGTCATCGGCAACGGCGGCCGCGGGGCATGGATCGCGAAACTTTTCCAGGCACACGGCGGCTACGAGATGTGGGCCGTCGCCGACTATTTTCCGGCCGTGGCCGACCAATGCGGCGACACGCTGGGCGTCGATCGCGCCCGCCGATTCTCGACGCTCTCCGGCTACAAGAAATTGATCGAGAGCGGCGTGGAAGCCGTCGCCGTCGAGACGCCGCCGTATTTTATTCCTGAACACGTCACCGCCGCCGTTGCCGCCGGACTCCACGTCTACATGGCGAAGCCCGTCGCCGCCGATGTCCCGGGCGCACTTCAAGTCGAAGCCGCCGGCCAGCGCGCCACCGCGCAAAAGCGCTGTTTCCTCGTCGACTATCAACTACCCACGGAACCGCTGAACCTCGAGGTCGCCCAACGCATTCGAGCCGGCGCCCTCGGTAAACTCGCGCGCGTCGTCACGGCCGGGATCGGCGGCGGCTGCAAGGACCAGCCGAAAACCGCCACCCTCGAGAGCCGGCTGCAGGAGCTGATCTGGGTAAACGACGTCGCGATGGGCTGCGATTACCTCGGGAATTTCGACATCCACGCGATCGACGCCGCCCTCTGGGTGCTCGGTCGCCGCCCCGTCGCCGCGAGCGGCGCGTCGCAAATCATGCGACCGAATGCTCACGGCGATGCCCGTGACGTC
>JANPIT010000924.1:0-4426 GCA_031425115.1 Opitutaceae bacterium
ATCGCAGAACGTGAAAGCCGTCATCGAGGACATCCTCGGCCATGGCAACGAGGGCTGCATGCTTCCCGGCCAGCTCGAGGCGCAAGCCGCCGCCCGCTGCGCGAAGAATGGCGGCCTGCTCTTTTCGGAAGCTGAAATCAACGCCTTCAACGAGCTCGCGACCGAAGCCCGCAAGCCGAAGTGGAACCTCGCCGACTTCAAGGTGGCGGAATAAGCGATCAGCTCTCAGCGATCAGCCGTCAGCTTCTAATCGAAAATTCACCACCCGCAAATTCATCTCCGCCTGGCTGAAAGCTGACCGCTGACAGCTGAGCGCTCTTTCTCATGCCACTTCAAATCAAACCCGCCAACTCCTGCGCCTTCGACCAAATCTCGCTCGGCGAAGTCATGCTTCGCCTCGATCCAGGCGAAGGTCGCATTCGCACCGCGCGCGAATTCAAAGTCTGGGAGGGCGGCGGCGAATACAACACGTCGCGCGGCCTCCGCAAAGCGTTCGGGCTGAAAACCGCCGTCGTCACCGCCTTCGTCGACAATGAGGTCGGCCACCTCGTCGAAGACTTTATCATGCAGGGCGGTGTCGCGACCGATTTCATCAAGTGGCGCGAGGACGACGGCATTGGCCGCACCGTGCGCAATGGCCTGAACTTCACCGAGCGCGGCTTCGGCATTCGTGGTGCCGTTGGTAATCCCGATCGCGGCAATACCGCCGCCTCCCAGCTGAAGCCCGGCGACATCGATTGGGATCATATTTTCGGCAAGCTCGGCGTGCGCTGGTTCCATACCGGCGGAATTTTCGCCGCGCTCTCCGCTACCACGGCCGAGCTCACGGTCGAAGCCGTCAAGGCCGCCAACAAGCACGGCACGATCGTCTCCTACGATCTCAATTATCGCCCCTCGCTCTGGAAGACGATCGGCGGATTGAAAAAGGCGCAGGAGGTGAACCGCGAAATCGCGAAGTATGTCGATGTGATGATTGGCAACGAAGAAGACTTCACCGCGTCGCTCGGCTTCGAGGTGAAGGGCGTCGACCACAATATCAGCACGATCGAGCTCGATGCCTTCAAGGCCATGATCGAAACCGCGGTGAAGGAGTTCAAAAACTTCAAGGTCGCGGCCACGACGTTGCGGGCCGTGAAGAGCGCGACGATCAACGACTGGTCCGCGATCCTCTGGCACGACGGCAAATTCCACGAAAGTCGCAAATATCCGGACCTCGAGATCCTCGACCGCGTCGGCGGCGGCGACTCGTTCGCGTCGGGTCTGCAGTTCGGCTTCCTGCAATTCAACGACGCGCAAAAAGCCGTCGAATACGGCGCACCCACGGCGCGCTTGCCTCGACTACGCCGGGCGACACATCGATGGCCACGCGCAAAGAAGTCGAGAAGACCTTCGCCGGCGGCGGCGCTCGCGTCGTGCGTTAAGCGCTCCGCGCGAGGGGTGCATGCAGAAGCCTGCGGCGAATAGCCGCAGGCTTCTTTATTTATGGGAGCGGGCAGCCCACTCGCTCACGCGCACCCTAACTGGCGAGACTGCGCGTGCCGACGAGGCCCCAGCGAAGCAGTAAATTGGCCGGTAAGCCGAACCACTCCCTGGCAGGCACCGGCGCGATGCTCGCGACGCGGGCAGCCTCGTCGATGACGCTCTTCAAGACCGCGGGCTGCGGATACTTTGCGAGGTAGCATTGGGCGCCGTTGCACGCGGCCTCCCGAATATCATCCGGGTGCTCGGATGAGGAGAGCATGACCACCGACAGGCGATCCAGCTGCGGCTGTTGCCGGATCCAGCGCAGCAACTCGTGGCCGTTCATCCCGGGCATTTTCACGTCGAGAAAGCACAGCAGCGGTAGCACGGCATTCACCGATTTTCGCATCAGCTCGGACAAGCCGTTGATGAGATCCTCGCCGCGGCGAAAGATTTCCAGTGGCAGCGTCACGCCAGTTTTTCGGAAAAGGAGCCGCAACAGCTCGATGTCGTCTTCATCGTCATCCACGCTCAGGATGATGCTTGGCTGTGGGGGAATTGGGTAAGTCGTATCCATATTATTTCGTGGCGCCGACAGACCGGAAGTCGGTGTATAAGAACGAGCCCGAACCCTATTTTGGAATTTTTTGACGCCTTTCGAACGGGTAGAAAACCCAGGAACTTCCGGGTCCTCACCTACCTGGCCGCGCATCTTTTCCGGATGCGATTTGGCGCTGGCCGTTCCCCGCAGTCCGCTGCTGCATCGTCGCGATGCGCGTCACGTGCTACCGCTGCTTCTGGCCTCAGACTCTCTGCTGGTGCAGGACGATCACACCGATCGAAACGCGGACGCGCTTCGTGCTGTTGATGCACCCGAAGGAGTTCAAACAGGAGAAGGCAGCGACCGGACGCCTCACGCATCTCTGCCTGGCGCAAAGCGAGATCCGGTGCGGCATCGGCTTCGACGAGGACGCGGACGTGCAAGGCCTGATTCAGGACCCGGCGAATTTTCCTGTGCTCCTCTACCCGGGTCGCGAAGCGATCGATCTTGGCGTCAGTGACGGCGCCGATTTTGCCGCCCGTCTGCAAGGTCGTCGGCTGGTCGTCTTTCTCCTCGATGCCACGTGGTCGCTCGGGCGCAAAATGCTCCGGCTCAGCCCCAGCTTGCAACGCCTGCCGCGTATCATGTTTACCCCGACAGCACCCAGTCGCTACGTGATAAAACAACAGCCTCATGCAGGCTGCCTCTCCACGTTGGAGGCGGTGCATGAGTTACTGCTCGTCCTCGAGCGCACCGGGTTGGATCGCTACGCGCGGCCCGAACAGCTGCTCGATCTGTTTCAGCGCATGCAGGACTACCAATTGCGCTGTGCGGCCGATCCCACGAGGAGGGGCTATCGTCGCAGCGCCTACAAGGCACCCGCGGACCGCGTCGCCGGCCGGGGGCGAAGCGCGGCGAGGCGCGAGAGCCTTTTTCAGGCGCCGCCCGGTCCCGGCGTGGGCGGCTGAGCGCCCCGGGCAGGCGCGCTGAGCGTCACCCGACTCACAGCTTCCAAAAGCTGTTCGCGGTTGAACGGCTTCAACAGCACGGCGTGCGCCCCCAATCCCCGGGCGAACTTCAAGCAGTCGTGGGCCGGCAGATGATTTCCTCCGCCGGAAATCGCCAGGACGCGCGCCGCAGGCTGCGCCCGCTTTAGGTCAGCAATGACCTCCAAGCCATCGCCGTCGGGCATGATGACATCCGTAATCACCAGATCTACGTGGCGCGCCCGCACCAGCCGGGCCACTTCGTTGCCGGACGACGCGCACGCCACGTTGCAACCCAGGTCGCTCAACCAGTGTTCCACCAATTGCTGGATCTCGACCACATCGTCAGCCACGACGACGGAAAGAGGCTTTGCGCGGGTCGTAAAACTGAGGGTGGTCGTGAGCATGGCAGGGTAAGACGGCAGTGGACTCGCCCCGACTTTATCGCAGGACCTTGCTGCATAAAGCACCGAAACTACCGGAATCCCGGTAGTTTTCAGGCTTCCCAGGCGAGGTTAAGCACCGTTTGCCACTGAGAGGGTGAGTCCCCCGGACGACCGAATTTATGCTGATGCCGCCAGTCATCGCGTGGAAAACACGAGAAACTCGCGCGGCTTCGATCGAGGAGCGCAAACCAAATTCTTTCCGCCTGCGCCACCACCTGGCAGGCGCCCCTTGCCACGCGTGTTCTTTGCTGCTTCTGACCTACTGTTACTTATGAACCCCAAAATTCCCGTCTACTTCACGAGTGCCGCATCGGGCCTCCTCGCTCTACTTTGCGCGGCTACGTTGAGCGCCCAAACTCCACCGACCCCGCCGCCCACGGCGAAAGCATCTGAGGACGTCGTGACGCTCTCGGAGTTCAGCGTGCGCTCCGACGGAGACCGCGGCTACGTGCCCTCCGAGACCATGACCGGCTCGCGCGTCGCCACGAAGATCATCGACCTGCCCTACACGGTGAACGTCCTCACGAGCGAGTTCTTCGAGGACTTCGGTATCTTCGAGCTTTCCGACAACGTCGTCCAGATCGGAGGCTTCACCGGCCTCGATGTCGGCGGCAGTTTCAATCTCCGCGGCTTCAGTTCCTCCTCGCAGCTCCGCGACGGCTTCTTCCGCCTCGGCCGTTACGGCTCCAGCAACGTCGACCGCATGGAGATCATCAAGGGCTCCAACGCCGCCATCTACGGCCGCACCTCGCCCGGCGGCATGCTTAACATGATCTCGAAGGCGCCCAAGTCGCGCGAGAGCCAGAAGCTCACGCTCAACTACGGCGATGAGGGCACGGAGCGCGTCACGCTCGAGAGCACCGGCCCGCTCCTGCAGACCTCGCTCGGCAAGACCAACTACGTCCTCACCGGCTCCCATTACCAGAAGGAGTTCGACATGGAATATGCGCGCAACCGCAACCAGGAATACTATCTCGCGCTCGGCCACACGT
>JANPIT010000925.1:0-3718 GCA_031425115.1 Opitutaceae bacterium
CGCCTCGCCCTACCCAAAGTCCCTACCGCTTCGCTACAATCTCGTTGTCACGATTCACCGCCACGTCCGCCGGAATCTCGGCGCGCCGGTCGAAACTATTTCCGCTGATGGCAGGAAGGAATTTTAGTCACGCGCAAAGAAGTTTACGGAAACAGGTGTTTTTTCAAAAACGCAATTTCGGCGCCCGGTGAAGGCGGCTTCGACTTGTAGTAAAACTCACACGCCAACCCGAGCTCGTCGTAGCGCTTCTTCAGCGGGACGCCGAGACTCACGTGATGAATCCACGCGTTCTGCGGAGCATCCGCCTTGAACGGCGCCTCGGCCGGATCGCCAGCGTAGGTCAGGAACAGCGGCGGATCGTTCGGTGTGGCGTGGGTCAGCGGGGCCGCTTCGCGCACGAGCGCGCGCTTTTCCGGCGTGGCGAGGCCCGCCTCCGCGGTCGCGCCGAACAACTGATAGATCGCCGCGCCGAGCCGGGTGACGCCCGCGTGTTGTTTGAAATAATCCGGCTCCAATCCCGCCGTGCCATTGTGCGGGCTCGCGCAGATGACGCGCGTCGATTGCCGTGCCACGACGTCCTGGCTGGCCGGTTCCGCGAGATCGTCATGCAGCGCGATCCACAGGGCCAGCGTCGCGCCCGCCGAAGTGCCGCTCACGGCAATGCGTGCCGGATCGATCCCCCATTCCTGCGCCTTCGAGCGCACCCACTGCACGGCGCGCGCCCCGTCGTGCATTTGGGCCGGAAACGGCGCGTCCGTGCTGAACCGATAATTCACCGACACCACGGAAATGCCCGCCCGCAGGCACTCCGTGAAAATGGGTCGCGCCAGCACATTGGCTTTGTCGCCAGCCTTGAACGAACCGCCGTGGAAAAACACCAACACCGGGGTCGGACGCTCCGATGGCGCGCGCCAAAAATCGAGGACGTTGCGCGCATGCGGGCCGTAAGCGACGTCGGCAAACGCAGGCGTCGTGCTGCCGGCCCTTTCGCTTTTCGCCGCCGCGGCTGACTTGCCTTCTTTCCTGCCGCTCTGATGCGCGCGCGCCTCCTGCTCAGTCAGGACGCCGTCGCGATTCGCATCAGCTTCCGGAAATTTCCGCAGACGCTCCTGCAGTTTTCGCGCAGAGTCGGTCGCCGGGGCCTGGCCATGCAGAGCGCCCGCGATCATTCCCACGCACAACAACCCGAGAAGGCAGCGGACTCTCCGCGAGTCGGCCGGGGCAACCTGCCGATGGATCGGAGGAGTCATGGCTTCGGGCGCGTGGTGCCGGTATCCTCCGCAATAATTTCCGCGCCGTAGCAAGGTGGTGAAGCGATTCATGGGGTGTGTGGATGGGTTGAGAACATGGCCGAACACGCCAGCTCACGTCATCGCTCAAGCAGATTTCGGCAGGAAACCAGGAAGCCAAGAATTAGGCAAAGGAAGCTCCATTACCAAGATCGTCATTTCGCAGGTCTGACACCTTCCTGGTTTCCTGGCTTCCTGCTTAAAACTACTGCGCAAACACCCGCTTCAAATACTCCAGGCTCTTCGTCGCGATCACCTCGGGGCCCTCATCGAAATTGAAGACCTCGACCGACACCGTGCCGTCGTAGCCGACCTCGCGCAGCGCCGCCGCAATCGGGACGAAGTCGACCGCGCCAAAACCGGGGCCTTTGAGATTCTTGTCGTTCGCGTGCACGTAGGCGAATTCCCCGCGGCTCTCGCGCAGGATCTGCGGGATCGGTTTCGTTTCGTGGCTCATGGCGCGCACGTCGAGGATCACCCTGAAATTCGGCGAGCCGAGTTGGCGCGCAAAGCGCACCGCTTCCTCCGCGGTGTTGACGAAATTCGTATCCTCGGCGGGCAACGGCTCGAAGCAGATCGTGACCCCGCGCGCCTCGCCGCGTTTCACGGCGGGACGAAACACATCCGTCGCCCACGTCCACGCCTGCTCGAACGTGACCCCGTCGGCCAGGTTTCGCTGCTTGGGTGAGCCCACGACGATGATCTTGCCTCCGATATCCGCGCAGAAATCCACGAGCTCGCAGAAATACTGCGCACTGCGCGTCCGCGTCTCCGCGTCCGGCGAGGTCAGAAACATCCCATCCGCCTGGACCAACACCCAATGAATCCCGGAGATCGCGATACCGGCGCGCGCCGCGGATTCGCGGATGCGCGTGCGCTCCGCGGCGGGGATGTCGGTGACGTATTTCGCCAGCGTAAATGGCGCGACCTCCACGGCGTCGTAGCCGATTTTTGCGCAATACGTGAAGACGTCTTCGATCTTCCAATCCTTGAAGATCTCGTTGCAGATGCCGAATTTCATATCGAAAAAATTCTTAACCGCGGATTACGCGGATGGCGCGGATAAAGGCCGGCACACTCAAAACTATCCGCGATATCCGCGTAATCCGCGGTGAAAAGTCAGTGACGTTCACTGCGTGAAACCCTGTTCCTCGTCCGGTGAGCAGCTTGCCGGGTGAGTGGCCACCGCCTCACAGCAGCCCCTGATACGCGAGCCACAGCGACCGGTAATACTTCATCACCCGAATCGGATCCTTCGACTCCGGAATCTCCGCGAAGCAGAAGCCGGTGAATCCGCTGTCGACCAGACCATTCAGCATCTTCCGGAACGGATACTCTTCGAGGAACAGATCGCGCATGTGCACCGTGAATATTTTCTTTTTGATCAGGTTGAAATTGGCGTCGAAGCCATCGCCCTGCAGGTCGGTCTGATTGGAGTTCCAGCAAGCGCCCACCATCGGGTGATTCGCGTGGTCGAGGATGGTTTTGATATTTGATAGCAACGAAGTCCCGCTGCCGTGCACTTCGAGTCGGATCTGCTGGCCGTGATTGGCCGCAAACTCGCCCAGCTCTTTCAACGAACGCCCGATCTGCTCCAGGGTTTTCTCGACGGGCACATCCTTCGGCAGGCCATTAGGGCGAACTTTCACGCCCGTCGCACCGACGTCCTGAGCAAGGACGATATACTCCTTCGTATCCGCAATGTCCTTTTTCAATTTCGCCTGATCCGCCGTGTGGTAATCGAACGCGCTGCCCATGCTCCAAAGCGCGACGGGCGAATTGGCGAAACGCTTTTTCACCTCGGCGCGCTCCGCCTTGCTGAGCCCCACTTCGACACCGTGCTTGTGACCGGTGCGCAGCTCGACGCCTTCGAATTTCGCCTCGGTGCAATTCGCGATGATCGTCGGCACATCCCAATCCATCGCGAGATTATAGGTCACGGTGCCGAGTTTCATCTTCGATTTTTTCGCGAAGCTCGGGCCGGCGCCGCCGTCCGCTTTCTTCGGCGCGGCCGTATTTTTTTTCTCTTTCGGCTCGGCGGCGAATGCACCGCTGGAGGCGAGGCCGAGGGCGCCGAGGGTGAGAGAAGCGCTTTTGAGGAAATGCCGACGTTGGGTATTCATGGGGAGGGGGCGAGCGGACACAACGCGCGCCGAGGGGAAAGGTGGCGCGACCGCCGCCGAGTTCGCGAAGGCGCGGCGCGGCGCGCAAGGTCTTTTTCCAGGCTTTTTGCACCAGCGCTCAGCCGTCTGCGTCGTTGACCTATGCGCTCCCGCAGCCTGCGCTACCGAGGTCGCCCCAACCCCATGAAGCAAAACCCCCTGCTCGCCCTGTTCACCCTCGCGTTTTTGCTGCTGTTGCCAGCGCGCGCGCAGACCGCTGCCACCGGCACCATCACCGGCCGTGTGTTCAATCCCAATACGGGCGAA
>JANPIT010000926.1:0-1630 GCA_031425115.1 Opitutaceae bacterium
CTCGATCAGTGCGGCGCGCTCTGCGGGTTTCAGGCCGATCGATTCGGTTTTCTGGCGCGGGCGATTGGGCAGGTGCACGAGCGTCGGTTGCGTGAACACTTCGTCGCGTGCGACCGATGCTGCGAAACAAGCCATCTGCAGGGGCGTTGCGATCACGTAGCCTTGGCCGATCGACATGTTGGCAGTGTCGCCGGGAAACCAGGCCTCTTTTTGGGTGCGGCGCTTCCAGTCGGGATCGGGCATGACCGAGCGATGATTCTCCGAGGGAAGCTCGATACCGGTGGGCCGGTCGAGATGGAAACGGCGGCCCTCGTCAGCGACGCCAGAGGGCGTGGTGAGCTTGCCGGCCTCGTAATAATAAATGTCGCAGCTCTTGGCCACCGCTTCGACCAACAACACGTCGCCGTGGTGACCGCGGCCATTGTCGCAGAAGAAAGTGCGACCGCCGATCCGGTGCGTGCCGGCGCAGGTGATAATAGCGTCGGTCGGCGTAATCGTGCCGCGGCGAAGCGAAGCGATCGATGTGAGGATTTTGAAGGTGGAGCCCGGCGGCCAAAAGCCGTTGAGCGCATAGTTCGTCCAGACGCCGCGGGCGTTCATGTCGGCGACAAATTCCACTGAAGCACGCGGGGAAAATTTGTTGAGGTCGAAGTCAGGCTTGCTCGCCATCACGAGCACCTCGCCGGTCGCGACATCGATCGCGACAGCGGCGCCACGTTGATCGCCCATCGCTTCTTCGGCGAGTAGTTGAAGGTCGATGTCGAGCGAGGTGGTGAGATGGTTGCCCTGCTTCGGCTTTCGCTCCTCGAGCGGCTTGGCGATTTTATAGCCGGAGGGATCGACGCGATAAATCCGACCTCCCGCCTCGCCCTGCAGTTTGGCGTCGAATGATTTCTCGAGCCCGTCGCGACCGGTCGTGCCGGGCATCTTGAAGGTCGTGAGATCATCACCGGGAAAACCGTCGGCCTCGACTTCGGAATCGGGCCGCACGGAACCGAGGGTGTGCGCGGCAGCGGAGCCGTAAGGGTAGGAGCGGACGTTGGAGGCGTAGACCTCCAGCGCGGAGCGCACGGGCAACCGCTCGATCAAGCGCGCGTAATCCTTCGGCTCGAGGTTCTCGATAAGAGTGTAGGGCAGCAACAGCTGGCGGTCGAAATGGCGGCGCAGCTCCTTCGCGTTTACCTTTTCGTCGCGGCCGATGATCGCGTTCACCTGATCGAGGTAGCGCTGCACGAGCGAAACGCGCGCGATCTGCATCAACTGGGAGCCCGGGGGCACGTCCTTCTTCGTGCCGGCGGCCACGTAATTTTTGTAGATGCGGTGCTGCTCGGTGCGTAGCTCGTTTTTCAGCTCGTTGAGGTGAAGGAGCACGGCGAAGCGATGCCGATTTTCGACGAGCACCTTGCCGTTCCGATCGTAAATGTTGCCGCGCGGTCCGGGGTAAAGCACGCGACGCTGATTCTGCTGACGCTCGGCATCGGCGTATTCTCCGCGCTTGGTCAACTGCTGGTAGCCGAGCCCGCCGCCGAGCGTGAGCAGCAGCGCGGCGATGATGAAATAGAAGAAAATGATGCGCGGATCGTAGCCCTTGTGGGACTCGACGAGATTGCCAGAGCGGTCCGCGAGATTG
>JANPIT010000927.1:0-8645 GCA_031425115.1 Opitutaceae bacterium
CAAGCACGACACCGAGCGGCCGCCGGAGGAAACGGATTTTGAGGAGCTGTATCATTATCGCTTCCGGCCGGAGAACGGGTTCGGCGCCCAGTTTTGCTACGATGGCATCGGCGGCGATCCGCAGGTCGTGATGACGCGGCACGGCGACACGTTTCTGATTGATCGCGGTTATCATCCGACCGTGCGCGCGCCGGGTCACGAGGGCTACATCTTCACCGTGCTCGTGGGTCGTCAGCAGCGCTCGCTCGTGCAGAACTTCGAGCCGCAGCACCGGCATTTGATGGAGAAGATTCCCGGGATTCAGGCGATGCGGGACAAGTTTCGCTGACGCGGAACAGTGGAAGGCTGAGAGTAGAAAGTTGAAAGCGGATGGCCCGGTGGCTCGCCGCCGGTTTGGTCTTTCAACTTGTAACTTTCAACTTCCAGCTCGGCGCAGCCGCATGAATCCTCTTTTCGATCTCTCCGGGCGCACCGCGCTCATCACTGGTTCCTCGCAAGGATTAGGTCTGGCGCTCGCGCGTGGGCTGGCCGGCGCCGGGGCGGCGATCGTGTTGAACGGGCGCAACGAAGCCAAACTCGCAGCGGCCGCCGAGGAGTTGCGTGCCGAGGGTGCGCGCGTGATGACCGCGGCGTTCGATGTGACCGACGGCGCCGCGAGTGCGGCGGGCGTCGCGCGAATTGAAGCCGAATTCGCCCCCATCGACATCCTGATCAACAACGCGGGCATTCAGCGACGCGCGCCGCTCGTCGAGATGACGGAGGAGCAGTGGCGCGCGGTCATCGATACGAATCTCACCAGTGTTTTCCTCGTGGCGCGGGCGGTGGCGCCGCGGATGATTGCGCGCGGCGCGGGCAAGATCATCAACATCTGCTCGGTGATGAGTGAGGTGTCCCGGCCGACGATCGGCAATTACGCCGCGGCGAAGGGAGGCTTGAAAATGTTGACGCGCGCGATGGCCGTGGAGTGGGCGAAGCACGGGCTCCAATCGAATGGCATCGCGCCGGGATATTTCGTGACCGAGCTCAACAAGGCTCTGGTGGAAAACGTGGATTTCAACAAATGGATCTGCGGGCGCACTCCGGCCGGCCGCTGGGGGCAACCGCATGAGCTGGTGGGTGCGGCGGTTTTCCTAAGTTCGCGCGCTAGCGATTTCGTGAACGGCCAAATCCTTTCGGTGGATGGCGGTTTGCTCGCGGCGCTGTGAGGATCCAACAGAGAATCTGGAACTCAGGAAATCAGGAATTTAGTAAAGCGCCCTGCAGCCGAGAGAATTAGCTGCTTCTTCCTGATTTCCTGAGTTCCAGATTTATCCTCCTGCATTTTCAGCCGGGCGTTCATCCAGAAACCAAGGAGCCATGAACTTATTTCGGCGGATTTTTTGATGGCTATCTGGCTGCTGAATTAATCTTCACCCAAAATCGGCTTTGCGTTTCGGTTTCACGGGATCGACCGTGCCGCATGGCGGACTCATGCAAGATGCCTTCACCGGAAAACCCACGTGCATCCAAGGCCGCGTCCTCCCGGGCGCGGAAGAGCGCGCCCGTCTTCAAGACGATCACGAGCGACGATTGGAAGCGCTCGCTCGCCTCGGCGCGGCGGCAGAAGAATGCGGTCTCCGAGCAGATTCGGACCGCGATCTCGTCCTCCTCGCCGAAGACGAAGTAAGTCTGCTCGAGGTCGCAGGAGGCGCGTGGGAGGAATTGGGCGCGGCGATTCGGGAGTTTCGGAGCTTGTTGCCGCTGTGCCCGCTCGAGGACTTTGGTTTTCACGCGGAGGTGGAGCACCCGCTCGAAGAGCCCAATCCGCGGCTGCGTTACCTGCACAGCGGCGTCGAGGCCTCAGCCTTTGTCTCGGTCGCAGACGGCTCGGTGTATAAATTTTTCATCCCGCGCGAAGACAAGCAGGTCGGGAGTGTGTTTGGCTTTCGCCCCGGCGAAGAGTCGACCCTTCTCGCGGAGGCGGAGTTGGGCGGCTACGGCGGCTTGTTGGAAAAACTCCTCTTGATCCAAGCGCTCGGGGGCATGGCGACCGAGGTGGTCGCGCTCACACACGAAGGCATCCTCGTCGCGAAGCAAACGCTGGGCGATCCGCTCCCGCAGGGCGAAGACATGTCCGGTTCGTTGCCGCCTGCGCTGGTGGAAATTCCGTCGCGCTTCCTGCGCGCAAACCGGGATCACCCGCGGCTTTTTTTCCTCGAAGGCATGCCCTGGCTCGTGGCGGATCTCCATGCGCGGAACTTCGTCCGCAGTGTGGACGGAGCGCTGCGCGTGATCGATCTGGTCGCCGCCCCTTGGCCGGCGGACTTGGTGACGGACGATCCGCAGATCAGCGAGTGGATCGAGCGCGTCTATCTCGATCCGAAGGCGACCGCGCTGCCGGGGGCGAGAGACGACGAGCTGTGAGCGGTCGGACGGTTTCTTTTTGGACAGGAGTGACAGGATTTCGGAGACAGGAATGACCGGATTAGAGCATTTTCAAAAATACCGTGGCCGCAAAGAGGCACAAAAGGCGCAAAACCATCACACCTTTTCTCATCTGAGAAAGAGGCCTTTTTCTTGCGCGTTCTGCGCCTTTTTGCGGCTACAGTTGTATTTAATCCGCTCTAGTCCTGCTCCGTCCTTTCTCCGCCTTCCTGTTCATCCTGTCCAAAAACAAAACCGCCGTCCGGCATCGAGTGCGCGGACGGCGGTAAGTTTCGAAAGCGGTAGACGCGCTCAGGCCTTCTTCGCGTTCAGGAACTCGAGCACCTTCTCGGCCTGCTTCTCGGTCTGACCCTTGTCGTAGTAGACCACCTTGCCGGTCTTATCGATCAGGTAGGCCTCGCGCGAAGCGGCCTTGCCGCCCGCCTGGCCAAAACCCTTGGCGACCGTCGACTCCGTGTCGGCCAGCAGCGGGAACGGGAAATTGTTCACGTCCTTGAATTCTTTCTGCTTCGCGACGGAGTCGTTGCTGACGCCGACGACGGCGACGCCGTGTTTTTTCAGAGCGGCCGAGGCATCGCGCAGCGTACAGCCCTGGTTCGTGCAGCCGCCGGTGAGTGCACGCGGGTAGAACCACACAAGCGTGAAATTGTTCTTCTTGTAGACGTCGGCGAGGTTCAGGGTCGCACCGGCGTCGGTGGTGGCGGAAACGGCGGGAGCTTTGTCTCCCACTTTAAGCGGCTCGGCGCGGGCGAGCCCGAACAGGAGCGAGAAGAGTGACATCAGTGCAAGGGTGCGGGGAAGTTTCATGGCGGTTCGGACGTTACAAAGGCGGATCGTATTCGCAAGCGGGGAACCGGAGCGGCGGGTTTGTCGCAACTGCGGCCTGGGGGAGTGCCGCGATCCGCCCAAACAGCCGGCGCACTCGGTCGCACTTTTCCGGAACCGCTCGTGGTCCAGCAGGCTCTCACCGCGCGGATGCGTCGTCATTTATCCCAACTTGTCTGACCCGGCGGCGTCGTTTCCTCTGCCGGGCGCTCCACCAACCGACCGCTTGCCTTGCGTCAGAGCGAAGCCCAACCTTCCCGTTCTTGTTTCCGAATCCTCCCGTAATCCCGCCCGTCCGGTTCCCCTTTTCCATGCTACTCGTCTCGCTCCCCCGGTTGTTTGTGCGTTGCGCTCTGACGCTTGCCGCGACCCTCACTGCCACCACTGCCGCGCTCTTTGCCCAGTCGCCTTCGGCGGCCGACGGTTTTAATCCGGATGTGGACGGCAACGTCTACGCTCTGGCGACGCAGGCTGACGGCAAACTCCTGATTGGCGGACAGTTTACTGCCGTCGGTGGTGTGCCTCGCGCCAACCTCGCTCGCTTGAACGCGGACGGCTCCCTGGACACGGCGTTTAATCCCACGGCTAACGGTCCCGTCCGTGCGCTTCTGATCCAAGGCGACAATCGGATCGTGCTTGGTGGCGATTTCACGAGCTTGCAGCCGGGCGCCAGCGGCACCGCGGTCACCCGCAATCGCCTCGCCCGGCTGAACGCCGACGGCACCGTCGAGCCGGGTTTCAACCCGAACCTCGGTGGTCAACTGCAGCCGCAGGTCCACGCGCTCCTCCTCCAACCGGGCGGCCAGATCGTCGCCGGTGGCACCTTCACGACGGCGCAGCCCGCCGGACTTGGGGCCGCGACGACCCGCAACTACCTCGCGCGCTTCAACGCCGACGGCTCGCTCGACGCCGCCTTCAACCCGAATCCCAACGGCATCGTCCTCGCGCTCGCGCAGCACGTGGACAACAAGATCGTCGTCGGCGGCGGGTTCACCCAACTCCAGCCCGCCGGTGCGGCTGCTTCGACCACGCGCAACCGCATCGCGCGCCTCAATGCCAACGGCACGCTCGACAGTGAATTTAATCCCAACGCCAACAACGGCGTCACATCGCTCGCCGTCCAGCGCGACGGCAAGATCGTGCTCGGTGGTTTTTTCACCTCGCTGCAGCCGCCCAGCGACCTGTCGCCCGCGCTGCGCACGCACCTCGCCCGCCTGAATGTCGACGGCACGCTGGATTCCGAGTTTTACCCGCGGGCCGAGGGCAACGTCTCCACCGTGGCCCTACAGGCCGACGGGGCGTTGCTGATCGGCGGCACGTTTGCCGCCGTCTGGGGCCGCGGCACGGCCTCCATGCCGCGTAATTTCATCGCGCGTTTCCACGGTGACGGCTCGCTCGACACGGCGTTCGCGCCCACCGTCAACGCCGAAGTCAAGGCCTTCGCGTTCCAGCCCGATGGCAAGATCATCATCGGCGGCCTCTTCACCCGCGCGCTTCCTACGGGCGCGACCACCGCACTCGTCCGCAATCGCCTCGCGCGCCTCAATCCCAACGGCTCCTTCGATGCGAATTTCGAACTCGATGCCGGCGGTCGCACCCTCGTTTCCGTCACGCAGGCTGACGGCAAGGTCGTCATCGGCGGCACGTTCACCAGCGTCGGCGGCGCCACGCACAATTACGTCGCGCGCCTGAACGCCGACGGCACGATCGATCCCACTTACAACCCGGATTTCAACGGCCGCGTCTACGCGATGGCCTACGAAGCGAGCAGCAACAAGGTGATCGTCGGCGGCGCCTTCACCACCATCGGTGGCGAGACGCGCAACCACCTCGCCCGCCTGAACGCCAGCGGCACCATCGATTCCGAATTCAATCCCACCATCGACGGCCAGGTCGGCGTCATCCTCTTGCAGAGCGATGGAAAAATCCTGGTCGGCGGCACCTTCAATTCCGTGCAAGCGGTCGGTGCCACCACCACCACGCGCCGCTCGAATCTCCTTCGCCTCAACAGCAACGGCTCGCTCGATACGCCCTTCGATCCCTCGCCGAACTCCACGGTCAGCGCGCTCGCGCTGCAGTCCGACGGCAAGATTCTCATCGGCGGTCTTTTCAACGCGATCACGCCGGGCGCCGCGACCAACGTATCGGCCACGTCCACCGGTCGGCCGTTTATGGCCCGGATCAACGCGGACGGCACGCTCGACACCACTTTCCTCCCGAATCCGAACGCGCAGATCAGCACCATCGCCGTGCAGGCCGACAATAAGATCATTGTCGGCGGCTCGTTCACCGGTCTCGCGCCGACCGTGGGCAACACCCCCGCGACCGTGCTGACGGCGCGCAACCGCATCGCGCGGCTGAACGCGGATGGCGGCGTCGACTCGGCCTACAATCCCAACGCCAACGGCAACGTCCTCGCGGCTGCGCTGCAATCCGACGGCAAGCTGATCATCGGTGGCACGTTCACGACGCTGCAGCCGAATGCCGACACCGTGTTCACCCTGCGCAAATACGCCGCACGCCTCAACGCCGACGGCTCCGTCGACTCCGCCTTCAATCTCGATATTGACGAACTCGCCGGCAATCGCGTCGATTCCATCCGCATCCAGGCGGACAACCGCGTGCTGCTCGGTGGCAACTTCGCCTCGTTGCAGCCCACCGGCACGGCCGCGCGCGTAACCCGCCGAAATTTCGTCCGCCTCGTGGCGGGCGCGAACGCCGTGGACACCACCTTCGATCCCAACACCGGCGGCTCGACCGGCGCCATCGTAAATGGCCTCGCCATTCAGCCCGACGGAAAAGTAATCGCCGTCGGCAGCTTCGCGGATCTCGGCGGGGCGAAGAGCACGAACATCGCGCGCTTCAGCCCCGAAGGCGCGCCCGACCCGGAGTTCAGCAGTTCCCTCTCGACCGATGGTCCCGTCAACGCCGTGGTCGTCCGCCCCAACGGCGCGCCCGTTCCTTCGCAGACCGCCGGCTTCGCCTGGCTGAACGCCAACGGCACGCTGCGCAGTGCCTTCGCTCCGACCACGCGCCTGAGCGGTGAAGTCCAAGCCGTCGCCGTCCAAGCCGATGGACGCCTCCTCCTCGGCGGCGCCTTCGCGAATCTCAGCAATACCACCGGCGGCAACCTGGTGCGTCTCACCGCCACGGGCGCAATTGATACCACCTTCAATCCCGTGCCCAGCGGCGCCGTATCCGCAATCGTAGTTCAGGCCGACGGTCGCATCGTGATCGCCGGCTCGTTCACGACGGTGCAGGGCGTCTCGCGCAACCGTATCGCCCGACTCGATGCCAACGGTGCCCTCGACACGACTTACGATCCCAATGCCAACGCCCGGATCAACGCGCTCGCGCTCCAGTCCGACGGAGCGATCGTGGTCGCGGGCGCGTTCACCACCTTTACGCCCAATCTCACCACCACCGCCGTGGCGCGGAACTATCTCGCCCGCATCAACGCCGATGGCTCGATCGATGCGACTTACAACCCGGGCGCAAACTTCACGGTCAACGCCCTCGCGCTCCAGGCCGACGGCAAGATCATCGCCGGCGGCGGGTTTACCGCGGTGCAGCCCAACGGCGGTGCCGATGCCTTCAATCGCAGCGGTATCGCGCGATTCAATACGGACGGCACGCTGGATCAGAACTTTAACCCGAACGTAAACTCCACGGTCAACGCGGTCGTGGTGCTCGCCAACGGCCAGATTCTCCTCGGCGGTGCGTTCACCACGGTGCAACCCAATGCGACCGGCACCATCACCACCCGCAACAACCTCGCCCGCGTCAACAGCGACGGCGCGCTCGATCTCGGCTTCAACCCCAACGCCAACGGCCCCGTTACCTCGCTCTCCGTGCAGGCCGACGGCCAGTATCTTATCGGCGGCGCCTTCACCACGCTGCAGCCGAACGCGACTGGCGCCGCGGTGAACCGTAATCACCTCGCCCGTATCGCCGCCAACGGCGTGCTCGACGCGAATTTCAATCCCGACGTCAACGGCAGTGTGGCCAGCGTCATCGCCCGCCCCGACGGCACACTCCTCGTCGCCGGCGACTTCACCAACCTCCAGCTCAACGGTGCGATCTACGTCGCCGGTAATTTCGCCAACATCGGCGGCGTCGGCGCGCGTAATCTCGCCGCGCTGAACGAAAACGGTTCGGTCAACCCAACCTTCCAGCCGCGTCCCGACGGCGCGGTGAACGCACTGCTCGTGCAGCCAGACGGCAAGGTCGTCGTCGGCGGCGCGTTCGCGAACATTGCCGGCGCCGCGCGCAACCGGATCGCGCGGTTCAATGCGGATGGGACGCTGGATGCCGCCTACAGCGCTGCCGCTCCAAGCACCGTCCATTCGCTCGCCCTCCAGGCCGACGGCAAGGTCCTCGCCGGTCTCTCCAGCAACTCGAGCGGCCCATCACCTTTAGTCATGCGCCTCAACGCCGACGGCAGCGCTGATCCCACCTTTGCCGCGCCGACGCCTGCGGCGGGTGCACTCGACATCGCTTATGGCCTCGCCGTTCTCCGCGATGGGCGCGTGCTCGTGCTTTCGGTTTCGCCTATTCCGGGGCGAGGGGATGGCGCCGGCTTTACTCGTCTGGCGCGATTTAATTCAGACGGGTCCGTCGATAGTTCGTTTAATTCGCCAAGTTTGGCATTCATGCCCCGCGGCGGGTTTGCCGTGCAGACCGACGGCCGCATTTTTTTGGCCGGCCAGTTTACCAGTATCGGCTCTTTGCCGGTCGTGAACCTCGCTCGGCTAAACGCGGATGGCACCGTCGACGCCTCCTTTAATCCCGCCCCCAATGGCGCTGTCACGACCGTCGGGCTTCAAGCCGATGGCCGCATCGTTATCGGCGGCGGCTTCACCAGCGTCGGCGGCCAACCCCGCGTCGGCATCGCCCGCCTCGCCGCGACCGCGCCCGCCCTGCAGGTCCTCGGCGTGGCGGCGAATCGCACCGCCGTGATGTGGAACCGCGGCGGCACAGCGGCCGAACTCTCCGCCGTGGTCTTCGAACTCTCGACGGATCGCATCACCTTTACGCGGCTCGGCGAAGGCACCCGCGTCGCCGGCAGCGCCAACTGGCAGCTCACCGGCCTGAATCTTCCCGCGACGGGTCTTTTCTACATCCGCGCTCGCGGCATCGCTCCGAGTTCCGGCGGCGGCTCATCGGGACTCCTCGAGTCGGTGCGTGAGTTCACTTTCTCGAGTCCGGTGATCGGCACCAATGCGACCATTGGCGGCACTGCGCAGCCAGGCGTCGCGGCCGGCTTCGATGCCTACTCGGGTATTGTCCTGCGGGCCTCCATTTCGGCCGTAGCCGGCGAAGGCTCGGTGGAAATCTTCGTCTCCAGCGCGGCGCAGGCACCGACCAACGCCCGCGCGGCTCGGCTCGCCAATCTC
>JANPIT010000928.1:0-3166 GCA_031425115.1 Opitutaceae bacterium
GTGCGAGCCCGTCCACTGGTGCAGATCGCTGCCGCACACGCCGACGGCCTCGACCGCGAGAATGACATCATCTACTCCAGGCTCGGGCCGGGCAAACTCGCGCAACTCGACACTGTGCGGCGTGGACGAAAAATTGACGACTGCGGCGCTTTTCATCGGGTGAGCCCTCCTTTTTTTCCCACCGGCACATCTCCGTAGCCATGCACGCGTTCGCAGATGATGCGCAGCGTGCCCTCGAGATTTCCGTCCGCCGTGCGGAACGCATCCGCGTCCACCGCGAGCGGAGCCCCGATGACGACGAGCGGCGCGCCGAATTCCGGCGTGCGCACCGCCTGCTCGAGCGTGAGGCCGCCCACGGCCTGCACCGGGATACTCACCGCATCGACCACCGCCCGCAGGTCATCAAGCGGGCTCGGCATCCGACGCCCGCTCGCCGCAATGCCGCGACGCTCGTCGTAGCCGATGTGATGGATCACGAAATCGCAGCCGAGGTCCTCGATGAATTTTGCGCCCGCGACCATGTCGGGAAACCCGAGATTATCCCCCATTACTTTCACGCCGTAATCGTGCCCGGCCTTCACCACCACTTTCAAAGTCTCCTCGTGCGCGCGACCCATCACGACGACATGGGTGGCGCCAGCCTTCGCCATCATCTCCGCCTCGAGGTAACCGCCGTCCATGATCTTCAGATCGGCAACGATCGGAATTTTCGGAAACCGCTCGCGCAGCGCGCGCACGCCGTGCACGCCTTCCGCGAGAATAAACGGCGTGCCTGCTTCGAGCCAGTCGACGCCGGCGCGGAGCGCGAGCTCTGCCGTGGCGAGCGCTTCAGCGCGGTCAGTGAGGTCGAGCGAAATTTGGACAATCGGTCGCATGGGGGTGTAGCGCCGAGCTTGGACACCGCCGCTTCGCGTCGTCAACGCGCGAGCGTTGCGACCGCGGAAGTTGCGACCAAGGTCGCAGCGCGCTGGAGCAGACGGAGAATTGAGCAGCCACGAACCCGCGAAACCCCATGGTTCATTGCTGCCTTGCCTTCAGGATTTTTCGTTCTGCGGCGTCCTATCGCACCTGCAATGTATCGCCCTCGAAGGTCAGATCGAGCGATGGCACGACGACGGCTTTCCGCGTGCCTTCCTTCTTAACCTGCCCCGCCTGCCATGCGTCGTAGCCCGTGGAGCGCGCAATTGAGAGCGCAGCGTCCACATTTTCTGGAGACACAAACGCCGCGAAGCCGACGCCCATGTTGAAGGTCGCATACGCCTCACGCAGCTCGATCGGCCCGGCCTCCATCATGAACTGAAACAAAGCCGGTGCCGGTCGCGGCGCGGTGATCTCGTAAACGAAAGGCTCCTCGAGGCGCATCAGTTTCCGCCAACCGTGACCCGTGACATGCGCGACATAGTTGAGTTTCAACCCCTGCCGCTGACACTCGCGGACAAACGCCACGTAGATCACCGAGGGCGCGAGCAACGCCTCGCCGAAACTACGCGGGTCGCCATGGCCGATCGGCGTGAGATACTCTTTCGGCAGCTGTGTCGCGAGCCGTCGGCAAAGCGAGAGCCCGTTGGTCTGCACGCCCGAACTCGCGAAGAAGAGGATCGCATCACCGGCGCGCACGTCGCCAACGATGCGCAGATTTTTCGGCTGGATCTTGCCGATGGCGGACCCAGCCAACACAATCGCTTCCTGCTCGACCACGCCCCCAAGCGTCGGCGTCTCGCCCCCACCCCACACCGCCCCCGCCGCGCGACAACCCTCGGCAAAGCCGGCCACGAGTGCATTCGTGCGCGTCGAGTCTGCAAACCACCCGGAGTCGCCCACCGCCGCGTGCATCGCCACTGAGATCGGGAGTGCGCCGCACGTGATCAGGTCATTCACGATCGTCGCCACCGTATCGATCGCGATCTCGCGATAAAACGTCTTGCCCGTCGCCGCATAGACCGCGTCCGCCACGAGATTCTTCGTCCCCAGTCCTTCCTCGACGTGCGCGAGGTAGTGATCCGCCGCCTCGATCAGATACGCGCTCTCCCCACGAGTCGTCGCCGGTTCGGCATAGCCGTGATCCTTCAGGACGCCTGCCGTCGTGCGCGCCGCCTGCTGGCACGCGCGCTTGAACGCATCGAGTTGATCGTAACGAACGCCGGATTTTTCGTAGCTGAGCGACATGCGGAAGGGTGAGCAGACACTAACGATTGCCGCGATGGAAGCCGATCTTCGGCTGGGTCGCTTCTTCGTCGTCCGGCGCAGGCGCATCGAGGAGTGGCTGCAGGCGGTCGACAATTTCGCGCAGCACCGAGTCGTGCTCGATGAGCCGCTTGTCGATTTCCGCGAGACGTTTCAGGATCGTAGCGTTGGCGAGCAACGCCTCGCGCATCTCAATGAAAGCGCGGATGAGGTAGAGGCTCATCTCGACGGCCTTCTCGCTCCGCAGGACATTTGCCGCCATCAGCGCACCATGTTCGGTGAAAACACGCGGCTTGTATTTGGAGTGTTTACCGTGCTCACGATTCTCAGGAAGAACAGCGATCGTATCCTCCTCACGTTTCTCGGGGTCGTTTAAGGTCGCAATTTGCGACCTTAAGTGCACAAGCTCTTCTTGGTTAACATAGAAGCAAAAATCCCGGGGAAAGCGACTAGCGTTACGTCGGATCGCTTCGTTAAGTCGCTTCGTAGGCACCCCATACAACCGGGCTAGATCCGAATCCAACACGACATTCTTGCCGCGCACCGAAAAGATTCGCGGCAACCCTGATTCCAACCCGGTCGTTGGGTCCGTTTTCTTCGCCGCGCTCATCCCTCAATAACTCCGCTTGTCGTTCTTCTCGTAATAATTGATGTAGGCCTGATTCACGACCCGATAGCCACCCGGCGTCGGATATTTGCCTGTAAAATACCAGTCGCCGCGGTGATTCGGCACCGCCGCGTGCAGGCTCTCGACGGTCTGAAAGATGATTTCGAACTCGCCCTTCCACTCGAGCTGCTTCGGTCGCACCAGCTCGACGATTTTCTGGGAAATCTCCTCCGGCTTGAACGGCTCGTAGATCCGGCGCACGTGATTGTGCGGGCCGCCTTTCGTCGCTTCCTCGCGACACAACTCGTAAACCTCATCGAGCAGCTGGCCTTGCCCGCGCTCCCGGATGAGCGACACCGCCGCCTCGAACGCGAT
>JANPIT010000929.1:0-2819 GCA_031425115.1 Opitutaceae bacterium
GCGCCTTGGTCCAGGATTCGTTGCGGAGAAAGGTAACGTCGAGCTTGTCCTCCTTTCGGGTCACGCGCGCCACGCCGTCGCCGCTCATTTCCACCCACACGCCACGCTTGGTGCGGTGAACGCCATAGGGGTGCGCCAACCCCGGAATCCGCGGGACGGGTTCGATCCAGCGCTGGCCGTTCCATTCGAGCAGCGCGATCTCCGATGAACCGATCGCGTAGCACTGTTTCTCGTCGATCATGGCGAGATGCCCGAGACCGCGGACCTGCGCGATGGGTTGGAGCGTGCCGGTCGGCGTCATGGCAAAGATCGCATTTGGGCTGCCGACCAACAAGTGCGGCCCCGCGGCGGTGAGGGCCACTGCGCCGCCGGGGGGTTGCGCTTCCACACGCTGGAAATGCGCGGTCGCGGCCGGCGAGGGCGAAACCGCTTCATAGAGCACGCGGCTGGACACGACAAACGTGCGGCCCTGCCACTTGGCCACGACCGGCCAGAGCAAGGCGACGCCTTGGCGCTGGCCAAACGAAGTGAGTCCACCGGTGTAGAGAATCTTTTCGATGGAGTCTTCGGTCAGGACCCAGAGCACGCCGGGTTCGCGACTGGCGATGCTGGATACCTGGTGATACTGCGGCGTCGTCAGCGCCGAGAGCATCTCCCCCTCGGGCGAAAGGATGAACAGTCCGCGACCATTGATCGCGATTGCGATGTTGCCGTCGGCGAGAGTTCTCATGGCGGCGAGGCGGTCCGCCAAAACGCCGCCGCGTTGCCCGGCCCAGGGCGCTGCCGTCTGGCCGTCGAATACGAACAATCGCCCGTCGAGAAACGAGACCAGCGCCCGACCGTCGCCCAGCGGGACCGCCCGATCGACGGGCTGCTCGTCCAGCACCGACGCGGGTGCTGCCCGGATCGTGCGCGCTTTGATGTCAATGGTGCGCAGCGGTTGATCGGAACAGGAAACGAACACCCGATTTCCCACCGCGAAGATCCGCGACAGCCGCGCGAGTTCGAAGAGCTGGCATTCCTTCTGCGCAAAATCCCAGAAGACCACGCCATTTCGGCTCGAGAAGTAGACGCCGTCCACCGTCACGATCACATCGGTGAAGGTCGCCGTGCGCGTCCACGCCGGAGGATTTTGGGGCACGAGCGACTTCGCGTGGATCTTTCCATCCACCCCGAATTCCGCCATCCCCCACGAGGCGCGCCCACCGTAGTAGCTACGGCCGTAGCCGGCGTGGACCACGTCGCTCATCGGCGTGCGTGAAGCCTCGTCGCTGTGCGCCACGTTGATCCACGCCGTGTCGTTGAGCACCGCATAAACTCCATCGTGGATCACGGCGATGCGCCCAAAGGAGTCGAAATTCAGCCGCGAACCGCGCGGCACATACCCGATGTCGTCGAGCGAATACGTGCGCGTAAACGGCAGTCCGCGGATGTCGGCGGCCGGCGCGCTCGGGGCCGCGGCAGCAAGGAGCGCCACGCCAATCGCCGCCACGCGCACGAGCGAGGCCAAGTGGCGACCGCGTGGAACTAGGACGCAGCGCGAGAAGAGCAAAGGCGGGGTAACCACTGCGACGCTAGCCGAACCCGAGTAGGCATCCGCGGCAAGCCAACCCG
This sequence comes from Opitutaceae bacterium, assembly GCA_031425115.1. Taxonomy (GTDB): domain Bacteria; phylum Verrucomicrobiota; class Verrucomicrobiia; order Opitutales; family Opitutaceae; genus ER46. The sequence goes on from JANPIT010000929.1 coordinate 1,615, forward strand.
TGCCACTATGACTAAAGGAATACCCGCGTTTACCACCAATGTTTATTTGTGGGCCGCGCGCACGCCACGCCTCCTGTCGTGTCCCCCACCCCGTCGCAGGCGCGCCGGCGTGAGCAACTTCACCCCTACCCCGCTGCCCGCGCGCGCGTTCCCTTCACGCGCGCGGATCCCGTTCCTTGGCACGACGCCCACCCCGCGTTTCCGCGCGCAGTTCCCCACGATCCCAAACAAAAATGCCCACCCCAAACCTGGACTCGGCCCTGCGACACCGCCCACTCGTCTTCCTGCTGTGCATGCTTGTCGCCGCCTCGCTACGGGCACAAACCGCCCCGACCCCAGCCGCCGCCGACACCCTCGCGAAATACGACAAGAACAAGAACGGGCTGCTTGATCCGGGTGAGATTGCTCTGAAAGAGGCCGACGAGGCGAAAGCCGGTGGGACGATCACACTCTCACCCTTCGAAGTGAACACCACCAAGGATGTCGGCTACGCCGCCGGCAACACCCTCTCCGGCGGCCGCGTCGATACGCCGCTCGCCATCACGCCGGGCTCGATTTCCGTCATGACGAAGGAGTTCATGGACGACTTCAATATCACGAACATGAACGAGGCCGGAAGCTGGGCGATCGGCTTCGATCTGGGCACTTCGGTGCCGAACTCCGATCCCTCGTCGATCAGCGTGTATCAGAACATCGTCCGTGGCGCGCCGTCCACCGACAACTTCCCGACGCGCAACGGCTCGATCAACTTCGGCGCGGCCGACAGCTACAACACGGAGCGCTACGAGTTCCAGCGCGGCCCCGACACGTCGATGTTCGGCGATGGCGGCCCCGGCGGGCGCCAAGGCAGTTCCAGCAAGCGCGCGCGCTTCAACGCCACCGCGACCAGCATGAGCGGGCAGTTCGACTCCTGGAATGGCTACCGCGGCACCCTCGACTACAGCAAAGGCTGGGACCGCTTCGGGCTGCGGCTCAACGCGCTGACGCAGAATGCCCCGGGCTTTCAGAGCGGCATGAACAAGCTCAAGAATGCATTCACGATCAACGCCGTCGCGAAGCTGTCGAAAAACACCCTCGTCATCGCGGAATTCGAGCGGACCGCCGAATGGAACAACCTCTGGTCGATCACCAGCGGCGACGCGCAGAACCTGTGGGACAGCGTCACGATCAACAACGACAACTCGGCCCTGCTCGCCAACAACAAC
>JANPIT010000930.1:0-5547 GCA_031425115.1 Opitutaceae bacterium
CCCGTCCTACGGCGGTGATCACCCCGCGATCGAAACTCACGGGCTTTCCATCGTTCCCAAGCATTCGGTTCGTTCCTGAAAATCCTGCCTTTAATCCTGTAAATCCTGTCAAAAACATGAACCGTGCGAAGTGAGGGAGAGAAGCGAATGGCCTCGAGCGATTTTTCAGAGGTTCCTTAATTCGCTCGAGGTGCAAAAAGAGCGCGACCCGCCGCGCGGGCTGCCCAACCTCAGGATGGAGCGTCCACGTGCGGAAATCTCTCGGCCCCCGCGAGGTTTTGTCGCTAACGCCGCCGACTGGAATCTGTCCCGTTCCCACCTAGCCGCCGCCGTGACTCAGAACCGAATCGACATCCCGGCGCGCACACCACTCTGGTTCGAGAGGTCTATCTTCGTCGTGTAGTGCGAATTGGCCGTGTCGGTCGCCTGCGTGTAGCTGCCGGCCGACTGAAAGACCGCGCCGGCATAAAGGCCCGCGCGTTCGGTCAGATCGAACTGCAGCGTGGCATCGGCATAGTAGCCGGGCAGTAACTTGTAGTCGGCACTGAAGCTGGTGTCGGAAATCTCCGCGCCCAGAGCGGGCTCGAAGGTCTGCGTGACCGTGTAGTTGGTGCCCGCATAAACCAGCACCGCGCCCGCGCTCACGCTTGCCTTGAGGCGCGTGGTGATCGGAATCCAAACCGTCGGGCCGGCGCGAAACGTGTAGTAAGCTCCCTTGAGTTTCCAGCGATTGCTCACGCTGACATCGTCGGTGACGCTCGTCAGAGTGCGGCCGGCCGGTTCGTTGCCGAGCAGCACGCTGGTATCGACGGTAATGGAACCCGCCGAACCATCGTCCCGGATGACCGGGTTGCCGCTCGCATCGAGGATGGGGCTCGTCCGCGAGCTCGGAGATGAATACGGCGCGTCAGGCGGCGTCTGGCCGTAGAGCGAGTAGAAATCGCTCAGGGTATTTATCGTCGCCCGCACGCGATCGTTGGTGTTGGTGGCAATGTCGTTGATCGACATGCCCGCGGTCAGCGTCCACGGCAGGCGGCCGCCGAGCAGTTTCCCCATGTCGCGCGACATCGCGATATCCATGCCGGCGGTCGAGAGGCCATCCTGCTTGCGCATCGCGGTGTCGATAATATCGGCCGAGTAGCTGTTGAACTTCACGAAGCCAGTGCCCGTGAGCTGGCTGGCGTCCGTGTAATTCCAAGAGTTCGTCTTCCCATCGTTCGCAATCGGATCGAATACCTGGCTGTTGCTCTGCGGATCGATGATCGGATTACCGCCGCTATCAGTGCGGCCGGTGACGCGACCGTCGGGTCGGACGCTGCCATCGTGATAAACGCGCAGTAAGTTGGCACCCGTGGCGGCGCCGGGATCTTCCGGAGCAGGAATGCGACCCTGACCGCCAAAACTCGTCTTCGCACCGCTGAGGTAACGAAACCCGAAGGTGACCGTGCTCTTCGGCTCGTAAATGTATTCGTCGAGATTGCTGAAGTCGGGGATCTCGACGGGCGGGGCGCGGCGTTCTTCGTCTTGGGCGTGAGCCACTCCCACGGTGGAAGCGAGGGCGAAGAGGGCGAGACGAAGGTGTTTCATGCGTAGGTGAGCGCCAGAATGGGACGGGATGGCGGCGGGAATGTTGCATCAAAGTTCAGGGTCACCGCCCCGCCCGTCAACGCGAGAGTTGAGGGCCGGAGTCGGGGCACTCCGGACCGCCTTTGGGGCGGCGCAAACATCCCACAGGAGAATCTCAAGGGTCCGCCCGAAAGTCGGACCCAAAATTCAAAAAAATTCCGGATCCCGCGGACCCCGGCGAATCGGGTCGGAAAAACGCGTGGGACTCTGGCGCAGACGCCGAATTCCCAACGCCCTGAGAATTCGTGCAACGATTTCGCCCGTATTCATTCCAGCATGACGCGCCGGTCGCCCGGCGTCTCACCTCTGTCGCGCCACGAGGGCGCGGCCGGATTATGGGAGGTTCTCCGGGCGGCTGACCCGAGAAAAAACGGCGCGCAATCAGCCGCATCGCCCATGGCAAATCGCGGGGCACGGTTTGCGTTGTGCGCTGTCGGTGAAAGCGCGGGTTGGGCGGACGGTCGTTAGCGGTAATGGGACCGCTGCGTCGCCGCACCGCGTCGCCTTCCATCTATGTCTACCTTGCCAATGCCATCGCGGTTACGAGCGGTCACTTCCGCCCCCGTCGGCCGTGTGTCCACACCAAAAATAAAACGTGCCGCCACCTCTCGTGCCCGCCCCGCCCGCGCGGAGGATTTCCCCATCATCGCGCTTTGTCACTTGAGTTGGGAATGGGTCTGGCAGCGACCGCAGCAATTTCTGTCACGCCTGGCCCAACGCCACGACGTCCTCTTTGTTGAAACGTATTGTGCGGAACTTACGACGACTCGCGTGGAGATACTTTCCGTCCCGGATCACCCGGGCGTCACCCGGCTCTTGATGCATCTGCCCGCGGCGCACTGGAACGAAGGCGCGTTCATCGACGGCGAACGGCGCCGGGCGCTGCAAGAGGCGCTGCGCGGTCCTCTCGCGGGTCGCTTTGCCGATCCCGTGCTGTGGTTCAACGACCCCATGGCCGTCGTCGCCTTCGCCGGTCATCTCAATGAACGCGCCATCGTCTACGATTGCATGGACGAACTCTCGCAATTTCACGGCGCGCCGCCCGCATTGCTCGAACGCGAACGTCAACTGCTCCGCACCGCCGACGTGGTCTTTTGTGGCGGTCAAAAAATGCGGCAGAAACGTCTCCCGCTCAATTCCAACTGCCACTTCTACGGCACCGGGGTGGATGTGAAGCATTTTGGCGCGGCCCTGCAGGCTGCGACGAAAGTGGCTCCCGAGATTGCCGCCCTCGGCGACGCGCCCGTGCTCGGCTACTTCGGCGTCATCGACGAACGGCTCGACTACGAACTGCTGGCCAAACTCGCGGACGCCCGCCCCGACTGGCACATCATGATGGTGGGGCCCACCGCCAAGGTTGACCCTGCGACCTTTCCCCAGCGGCCCAACCTCCACTGGATCGGCGGGCGTCCCTACGCGACACTCCCCGCACTGACGAAAGGTTTCTCCGTCTGCCTGATGCCTTTCGCACTCAACGCCGCCACCGAATACATCAACCCGACGAAAGCGCTCGAATACATGGCGGCGGGGCGCCCCGTGGTCTCCACCGCTCTCGATGAAGTTCGGCTGAACTTCGGGACCGTCGCTCACATCGCCGAAACCCACGAGGAGTTCATCGCGCACTGTCAGCGCGAAGTCGCCAAACCGGCGCAACGCAGAATCGATGCCGGCCGGGAGCTCGCGCTCCACAACACCTGGGATGCGATCGCGGAAAAGATGGAAGATCACGTGGCCGCAGTCTTCGCCGAATCCGCTCCTGCTGCCTCTCGCGCTCCCCGTTCCGTCGCTGCCTAACCCTACCCATGTTCGACTATCTTATCGTCGGTGCCGGCTTTGCCGGCTCCGTGCTCGCGGAGCGCCTCGCTCGCGGCATGGGCAAGAAAGTGCTGATTATCGACAAGCGCCGCCACATCGCCGGCAACGCTTTCGATTGCCACGATGCCCACGGCCTCCTCATCCACCGTTACGGTCCGCATATTTTTCACACCAACTCCTCCGAGGTGTTCGACTACCTCTCCCGTTTCACGGAGTGGCGGCAGTATCAGCATCGGGTGCGCGCGTGCGTCGATGGTCGTCTGGTGCCGATTCCGATCAATATCGAGACGCTCAACGAGCTCTACGGCCTCTCGCTCAACGGCGCCACGATGCGCGACTTCCTCGCCACCGTCGCAGAGAAACGCGACGCGATCACCACCTCCGAAGATGTCGTCGTGGGCACCGTCGGACGCGAGCTCTACGAGAAATTTTTCCGCGGCTACACGCGCAAGCAGTGGGGCCTCGATCCCTCCGAACTCGACGCGCAGGTCACCGCCCGCGTGCCGGTGCGTTTCAATCGCGACGACCGCTATTTCACCGACACGTATCAAGCGATGCCTGCGCACGGCTACACGCGGATGTTCGAGAACATGCTCGATCACGAGAACATCCAAATCATGTTGCAGGCGGATTATCACGACGTGGTCGATCAAGTGAACTTTTCCAACCTGATCTTTACCGGTCCGATCGACGAATACTTCGATTACCGCTACGGCAAGCTGCCATATCGCTGTCTCGAATTCAAACACGAGACGCACCACAAGGCCGTCTTCCAATCGGCGCCGGTGATCAACTACCCGAACGAATACGCCTACACGCGGGTGACCGAGTTCAAATATCTCACCGGCCAGGAGCACCCAATGACCAGCGTGGTCTACGAGTTCCCGAAGGCGGAAGGCGATCCCTACTACCCGATTCCCCGGCCGGATAACGCCGCGCTCTACAAAAAATATCACGCGCTCGCCGCAGAGACGCCCGACGTGCACTTCGTCGGCCGGCTTGGCACCTATCGCTATTACAACATGGACCAGGTCGTCGCCCAGGCCTTGACGCTCTTCGGCAAATTGAGCGGGCAGACTCGAGCGGCCGCGCTGGCTTCAGCTTCAGCATGAGTGCAGGCCGCTTCCATCTCCATCGCGCGTTATGCTTCCGTCGTCACCGATTCCTCGTCCCGAATACCCGCGCCCGGATCGGCAGCGGGGCCGGGTCGAGGGGGTTGACTGGCTCAATTTAAACGGTCCCTGGCAGTTTCGCTTCGATGGCGAACGCCAGGGCTTGGAGCGCCGGTGGTATGAAATCGAGGGTCCCGACTGGCGCGAACAGATCGTCGTCCCCTTCTGCTGGGAGTCGCTCGCTGCCTGGGGCGAGGGCGAGGCGGCGGGCAATGAGAACTACTATTCGTCCCGCGTGTATCGCGATCCGCGCGAAGTCACCCGCGCGAATCATCGCACCGCCGCGCGTCACGAAGTCGGCTGGTATCGCCGGCACCTCGCGATCCCGCACGGTCCCGCGTGGGACGGTCAGCGCGTAATCCTCACGATCGGCGCCGCTGATTACGCGACCGACTGTTGGTGCAACGGGCAACACATCGGTCGTCATGAAGGCGGCTACGTGCCGATCGAGTTTGATCTCACCGACGCGTTGCACCCTGCCGCGGCGGGCGGCGACCGCACCGGCGTGGTTGTCCTTCGCGTCGAGGACCCGATGGATAATCACGAGCAGCCCGTCGGTAAACAATGGGGCTGGTATACGCCGACGAGCGGGATTTGGCAGACCGTGTTCGTCGAGCCGCGGGGCGCTACGCACATCAGTCATTTTCGCATGGTGACCGACGTCGATGCGCGCCGCGTGAAGTTCGAATTTTTCTGCCGCGCCACGACCGATGCGATGCACGTCAAGGCCGAGATCGTTTCACCCACCGGGCAAACGCTTACCGTCCACCTGCCCGTCTTTGCGGACGTCGCGACGGGAGACGCCGCCATCGATCCGCTTATCCTCTGGGACCCGGGCGACCCGAAACTTTATCGCGTTACGTTTCGACTCGGCGACGAGACCAAGGAGCACGACGTCGTGCGCAGTTATTTTGGCATGCGCAAGATCAGCACC
>JANPIT010000931.1:0-1959 GCA_031425115.1 Opitutaceae bacterium
CGTTCTGCAATTTCCCCATGCACGCACCCCTAAGCTCCCTGAGTGACCCGAAACCCAGCCGTCGGCATTTCTTGAAACAGGCCACCACCACGACGGTGGTGACGGCTGGAGCCAGACTTTTGAAGACGCCGGTTTACGGCCAGAATCAGGCGCCCTCGCCGGGCCGCGTGATCGGCGCGAATGACCGGATCGTGGTTGCGGTGATCGGACTCGAGCGCGGAAAAGCGCACATTGGTGGGCACCTCGCCGTGAAGAATGTAGAAGTCGGCTACGTGTGCGATGTCGACTCGGTGCGGCTGGCCGCGGGCCAGAAATTAGTGGAAACGAAGAAACAGGAGCGCGCCGCGACGGCGGTCGCCGACTATCGTCGCCTGCTGGAAAATAAGGAGGTCGACGCCATCTCGATCGCGACGCCGAACTACTGGCACGCGATCATGGCCATCCAAGGTTGTGAGGCCGGCAAACACGTCTACGTGGAAAAGCCGGGCAGTCACAATCCGGCCGAAGCGGAGGCGATGGTGGTGGCAGCGCAGCAGTCGGGCCGGGTGGTGCAGATGGGTAATCAGCGGCGCAGCTATTCGGCGATCGCGGCGGGGATCGAGCGCCTGCGCGCGGGCGCGATCGGTCGCGTGCTTTATGCCCGCTGCTGGTATCAGAGTGCCCGGCCGAGCATCGGGACGGGCAAACTAGCGGCGGTGCCTTCGACGTTGGATTGGGCGCTGTGGCAGGGGCCGTGTCCAGAAAAGCCTTACAAAGACAATGTCGCGCCCTACAATTGGCACTGGCGCTGGCACTACGGCGGCGGTGAGTTGGCGAACAACGGCATTCACACGCTCGACCTGGCCCGCTGGGGACTCGGGGTGGACTACCCGAAGCGCGTGTCGTGTGTCGGCGGACGCTACCATTTCCGCGATGATCAGGAAACGCCCGACACCGGCGTGGTCACCTATGATTTCGGCGACTGCGGTGCGTCCTGGGATTTTAGTTCCTGCGTGGCGCGGAAGGCGGAAACGAATCCTGCGGTGATCTTCTACGGCGAGAAGGGCACGTTGCATCTTTCCTACGGCAACGAGTTCACAATTTTCAATCCCGAGGGCAAAGAATTGGAGAAGAAGAATGATGGCCGCGCGAGCGACGTGCCGCATTTTCAAAATTTCGCCGACGCGATTCGCACCGGCGCCCGCTTGAATTCGCCGATCGCCGAAGGTCAGAAGAGCACGATGCTTTGCCACCTTGGGAACATCGCGTATCGCACGGGCCGGACGCTGGAGGTCGATCCGAAGACGGGACGGATCGTAAACGATGCGAATGCCATGAAGCTGTGGCAGCGGGAGTATCGGCCCGGGTGGGCGCCTAAGATTCTCGCGCGGGCGTGAGTAGGTAGGGGCCTTGAGGAGGGGCGGCTTGAACTCAAGCCGCTCCACCTTTGTTCAGGCTCGGAACCGACCCAGGCCCAGGAAACCAATGGGCAGCGCCGTCGTGCCGGTGCTCGCCAGATCGGCGAGCGCTTCGCCGATGACGCTCGCAAACTTAAAGCCGTGGCCGCTGAAACCGGCGGCGAGGAATACGCGCTCGTGCGCGGGGTGACGATCAAGGATGAAGTGGCCGTCGGGGGAGTTGGTGTAAAGGCAGGTGCGCTGAGCGAGCACGGGACCGTCGGCGCTTGGGATGAAATGGCGGAGCGCGGCCCTGAACGTTTCCTCGTCGCCGGGAAGCACACCGCGCTCCACGCGATCCGGATCCGTTGGCAGCAGCGGTTTGTGCAGGGCGACTTTCAGGCCGGGGCCCAGCGTCATCATCGGAAATCCGTAGTAAACCGAGCCATCGAGCCGATCGATCATCCAGATGGGCAGCGTGCCGAGTCGAAACGGCGCGGGATTCTTGGGCCACACCCAGCCAAGCACCTGGCGCGTCACGACCAGCTCCACGCCGAGATCGCGCACGAGCTGGCTGCTCCAG
>JANPIT010000932.1:0-1722 GCA_031425115.1 Opitutaceae bacterium
GCCCGCTACCGTATCCGCGGTCTCGATGCGTCGCAGGCGCGCAACTATTTCGAGTATCGCCTCGACCAGGATGTCTTCAACATGGAGCGACTCGACGAGTCGCGCGGCCCCAACTCCATCCTCTTCGGCATCGGCAAAGCCGGCGGCGTGATCAACTCCTCGACCAAGCGTGGCTCGTTCGGCCGCACGTTTTCCACCATCGATCTCACGGTGGGCGACGCCGACCGCTTCCGCGCCAGCCTCGACCACAATCAACTGCTGGTCCCCAAGACCATCGCCGTCCGCATCAACGCGCTCTACAACGAAAACGGCGATGCGGCGCGCCCTCACGTCTACCGTCGGGACAAACGTATCCACGGCGCGGTCACGTATCGCGTCACCAAGACCACGACGCTCAATGTCGAACACGAACGCGGCGCCGTGGTCGATTCGTCACCCGTGCCTTTCGGCCCATCCGATCGGGCGAGTCTGTGGCTGCGCAGCGGCCGTCCGGTCATCGCCACCGGCGTCGGTGCCGCGCAAGGCGTCGGCGCCCGCAACGCCGCGACCCGCCTGACCTACATCGAAAATTCCCGCTCCGTCGTCGATCTGCAGGGCCAGGCGGTCACCGTCTCGGGGGCCGGTCGGCAGAACAACCATTTCTTCTTCAACAATAACGTCATTCCCGATCCCGCGAACAACGCGGTCGTCGAGGTCCCGTTGTTCGCCTCGACGACCGGCCCCTGGCACACGCGCAGCACGCGCGACATCCGGCTCACCTCCGCGTCACTCGAACAACGGATCGGCGACCGCACGAGCGTCGAGCTCGCTTGGGCAGACTACAAATACGACCGCTTCAGTTTCCGCCAAAGCGGCGCCACGCACCTCCAAGGCGACCCCAACGCCACGCTGACCGGCGGTGCCGTGAATCCCAATGCGCGCCGGCTGTTCTTCGATTCGCAGCTCGACCGCGATTTCCGGTATTTCCGCGATAAGTTCTACCGCCTCACCGCCTCGCACGAGCTCGATCTCGGCAAATGGTTCGGCCGTCATCGCGTCGCCGGTTTGCTCGAGCGCACGGAGAGTTTCTTCGGTCGCAATTCACAGGTGAACGCCTGGCTCGGCGGACGCCAGTTCGGCGGTCCTTTCGCCGCCGTGCCCGATGCCGCCGCGAACCGCGTGTTCTATCGGAATTACATCAACGATCTGAAAAACATCGACGACTGGCGCGTCGGCCATGAACCGAATTTCAAAGGCACGGGCCTGGCCTACACGCGGGCCGACGGCACCCCGCTCACTTCGGGCTGGGTGCAAAATCGCGCCAACGCCGACAAGTCCAAGATTAGTTCACGCATGTTCGCCGGTCAGAGCTTCTGGTTCAAAAACCGGTTGATCACGACCTTCGGCATCCGCGCGGATGATTTCGCCGTTAACTCGCCGGTGGAATTCCGCAACCCGGTCACCAATCAGATGACCGAGCTGAACTACGCGAACGCGCGCAAACTCGACACCAGCGCGCGCACGACGACCTACGGCGCGGTATATCACGTGGCGCCCTGGGTCGCCGTCAGCGCCAACCAAGCCGACAACGCCGGCACGTCCGATTTCTTCGATCGCGAAATCTTCGGCGGCCCCGGCGAGAGTGGCCAGACCGTCCCCCTGCCCGAAGGCAAGAGCAAGGACGCCGCGGTCACGTTCGATCTCCTCAAGGGCAAACTCTTCGTCAAAGCCGGCTACTACCGC
>JANPIT010000933.1:0-2145 GCA_031425115.1 Opitutaceae bacterium
GAGGAGAAACTTCGCCGCCCGCGCCGGCTCGTATTCCGTGAGTTGGCGGTAGTAATCGCGAAAGCCGGAGACGGAGCCGCGGTCGAAACCGGCCCAAAACGCGGGCTCGCACACGGCGACACAACCGGCGGTGACCATCGCCTGGTAGTCGTCGGTGGTGCGACTCACCATATGCCCGTGAGGCTCAATGTAGCGCATCGGATTACTTTTTCGCGGGCTTCTGCCAGGCGCCCAGCGCGGCTTTGCCAGAGGACTTCTCGTCCGGTTGGGTGGTGGGATCGCTGAGTTTTTCGAGCATCCGGCGAGCGCGCTCTGGCTTGCCATCGACGAGCAACTTGGCGGCCGCGCGCAACGCGGCGCAGCGAAAATCGTCGGCCGCCGCGTGTCGCTCCACGCGATCGAAAAACGCCGCGACCTCGATGAGCTTCGCGCGCACGGGAATGAAACCGTGATCCACGACGACGCGTCCCGCCGGGGTGGCGGAGGGGCGTTTCATAGAGCGAGCGGGACGAGCTTTGGGCACGAGGGGGAGAAAGGTTGAAAACTCAAATTGACGAAGCGGGGGCAAAGCAAACAAACATCACCCACCGTGGAAATCAACGAGGCAAGCGAGGCGCGGCATGGCTGAAGACTTGATCCTCGTCGACGAGCGCAACCGCGCGATCGGCCGGGCGGAAAAATGGGTCGTGCACCGGGAGGCACGACTGCATCGGGCGTTCTCCATTTTCCTGGTCGACGGCGCGGGCCGGCTTCTGCTGCAGAAGCGCAGCCGCGCCAAGTATCACTCGGGCGGGTTGTGGGCGAATTCGTGCTGCGGACATCCGCGGCCCGGCGAGCGCACTCTTACGGCAGCACGGCGGCGGCTCGGGGAGGAACTGGGGTCGACGGCGCGACTGCGTTTCGGCTTCCAGGCGCGCTATCGCACCACTTTGCCGAACGGACTGACGGAAAACGAAATCGTGTATGTGTTTTTTGGAGTCGCGCCGTCGGAATTTGCACTCAATCCCAAGGAAGTCTCGGCTCTCGCGTCAATGACGCTCCCGGCGCTGAACGCAGACATCGCGCGCCGGCCGGCGAGATACGCCTACTGGCTGCGGTATTATCTAAAAAATCACTACGCGGCGCTGCGACGCGACGTAGCGACGGTGACGGCAGTGACGGCGAAGAAATAACTGGAGCCGCGGCGCCTTCGCCGCGGGGATCGGGGTAAGCGCGGCGGAGGCGCCGCGTCTCCACCCAGCATTGCCACGCGAAAGTGCGTGTTTTTTGTTAGCCAGCGACTCGACGGGCCGTAGATTGCGCCTCTCGCTGGAGCCCTCGCAGCTTGTCCGCGCCGCAAACTTTCTGACCCCATGTCATTGATCCTCTTTCTTGCCGTCTCGGGCATCGTGCTGGCCGTGGCCTATCGGTGGTATGGGCGCATCCTGGGCCGCTACCTGGAACTCAATGCCAACACGCCGACCCCCGCGCACCGCATGCGCGACGGCCTCGATTACGAGCCGGCGAGCCGGTCGTGGCTGCTCCCGCAGCATTTTTCGGCGATCGCCGCGGCGGGCCCGATCGTGGGGCCGATTCTGGCGGGCACTTACTTCGGATGGTTGCCGGCGTGGATATGGATTATCGTCGGCGCGATTTTTATCGGCGGCGTGCATGACCTGATGACGCTCGTGGCGTCCGTCCGCCACGACGCAAAATCGATCGCGGAAGTTGTGAAGCGTTACATGAACCGACGCTCCTACCTCCTCTTCCTCGCGTTCATCTGGATCTCGCTCGTCTATGTCATCATCGCGTTCACCGACGTGACCGCGGGCACGTTTGTCCAGAAATCCTCGGTCGCCGACGCCGCGGCGCCGGGACCGGCGGTCGCCACGTCTTCCCTACTCTACCTGGGCCTCGCGATCGTGATGGGCCTGTGCATGCGGAAGTTCAAACTGGGCGAAGGCAAGGCGCAGTTGATTTTCCTTCCGCTGGTCGTTCTCGCGATCGTGGCAGGTCCGATGCTGCCGTTCGATCTCGCCGCCCTTACCGGCGTTGCGCGCCCGCAAGTGCTGTGGGATCATCTGCTTCTCACGTACTGTTTCTTCGCCGCGCTCTCGCCGATGTGGCTGCTGATGCAGCCGCGCGGGGCGCTAGGGGGATATTTTC
>JANPIT010000934.1:0-1790 GCA_031425115.1 Opitutaceae bacterium
ATGCCGAAGGGAAGGGCATGCCGGCGCTCATCGCTGTCGCGCAGGACAAGTCGAAGAAGGCCAAGAAGACCGCTCTCGCCTGGGCGAAAGGGATCGGTTCGACCCGCGCCGGCGTGCTGCAGACCGACTTCAAGGAAGAGACCGAGACGGATCTTTTCGGCGAGCAGGCTGTGCTCTGCGGTGGTGCGAGCGCGCTGGTGCAGGCCGGTTTCGAGACGTTGGTCGAGGCGGGTTATCAGCCCGAGATGGCTTACTTCGAGTGCCTCCACGAGCTGAAGCTGATCTGTGATCTCATGTATGAGAGCGGCATTGCTGGCATGCGTTTCTCGATTTCCGAGACCGCGAAATACGGCGATATCACCCGCGGCCCGCGCGTCGTGAACAAGCAGGTCAAGGCCGAGATGAAGAAGATCCTGAAGGAGATTCAGTCCGGCCAGTTCACCAAGGAGTGGGTCAAGGAGCACAAGGGCGGCTTGAAGAACTACAACAAGCTCTTGAAGGCCGGCGAAGGCCACCAGATCGAGAAGACGGGGCAGTATCTCCGCTCGATGATGCCGTGGATGACCAAGAAGAACATCAAGGGCGTGCAGGCTTCGTATTCCTAAGCGCGCGCGGCCTGAATAATTGCCAAATTTCGGGAGGCGCAGAGAATCAACCTCTGCGCCTTTCGTTTTTCCAATGACCAAGCTCGTTCTCGCTACTCGCAAGAGTCCGCTCGCCCTGGTGCAGACGGAGATGGTGGCGGCGCATCTGCGCAACCAGCTCGGCGTCGAGACGGAGCTGCTGAAAATCGTTACGACGGGTGACAAGCAGACCGAGTGGTCGCTGGAAAAACGCGGCGGCAAGGGACTCTTCACGAGTGAACTCGAAGCGGCAGTCTCGTGCGGCGAGGCCGATGTCGCGGTGCACAGCTGCAAGGATCTGCCGGGAGATATGCCGGAGGGTTTGGCGATCGGTGGTTATCTGCCGCGCACGGATACGCGGGACGTGCTCGTGCTGCGCGCCGGCATTGAATCACCGTTGGCGTTGGCGACAGGTTCGCCGCGGCGGCGGATGCAAGTGCAGCGAATGTTTCCAGAAGTCACGTTCATGGAGATTCGCGGCAACGTGGATACGCGGCTCCGGAAAATCGGCGAGCAACACGTCGCTGATGGCACGATCCTCGCCGCGGCAGGGATGAAGCGGCTGGGGATCGAGACGTGGCCGGGGGTGGAATTCGCGCCACTCGATTTCGATCAAATGGTGCCGGCAGTGGGACAAGGCGCGATCGCAGTGCAGTGCCGCGAAACCGACGCGGCGAAGTTTGCCGCGGTATTCGATGCCGCGACCGCGCGCGCCGTGACCCTGGAGCGCGCGTTTCAGCATGCACTCGGCGGGGGTTGCCACACGGCGTTTGGCGCACACGTGGGAGGCGATCGCCTGCACCTGTTTCACGAGAATCTCGGAATCGAATCGATCGCGCTCACGGCGGCGGATTTTTTCGATCCGACTGCAACGGCCGCGCGGATACTCCGCGGCTTCAAATTGATTTCATGAGCAACGCTCTCGCTCTTGCTGGTCGTCGCATCGCGGTCACCCGCGCCCGCGAGCAATCCCCGGAACTTAGCGCCAAGCTGATCGCGCTCGGTGCGGAGGTGATCGAACTCCCTCTTATCACGGTGTCGAAAGAGATCGACCTGCACACCCTGGCCGACGCGATGACTGAGCTCGGCAGCTACGATTGGATCGTGTTCACGAGCGCGAACGGAGTGCGGTTTTTCTTCGAGGAGTTTCGACGGATCTTCGACGAC
>JANPIT010000935.1:0-3245 GCA_031425115.1 Opitutaceae bacterium
CGCCTCGAGGGCGTGTCGTCGCAATTTGCCGAGGAGGTCAACCGCCGCGCCGGCAAGGAAGTCATCGCGAAGGATCGCGTCATGGATGCCACCAAGCTCCTCGATGGCTTCATGCTGAAGCCGATGAACTGCCCGCACCACATCAAGATATTCGCCTCGCAGCCGCACTCGTATCGCGACCTGCCCGTGCGCCTCGCGGAATTCGGCACCGTCTATCGCTGGGAGCAGTCCGGTGAGCTCAACGGCCTGACGCGCGTCCGCGGTTTCACGCAGGACGACGCGCATTTGTTCTGCACCGAGGAGCAGGTCGCGCAGGAAGTGCTGGGCTGTCTCTCGCTCGTGAAAACCGTGCTCACCACGCTCGGCATGAGCGACTATCGCGTGCGCGTCGGTCTGCGCGATCCGGACAGCAGCAAGTTCACCGGTGATCCCGCCAAGTGGGATGTCGCCGAAGCGGCGTGCCGCACTGCTGCCGCCACGCTCGGCGTGCCGTTCACCGAGGAGCCCGGCGAGGCCGCGTTCTACGGCCCGAAGATCGACTTCGTCATCAAGGACGTCATCGGCCGCGAGTGGCAGCTCGGCACCGTGCAGGTCGACTACGTGCTGCCCGTGCGCTTCAACCTCAGCTACATCGGCGCCGACAATCAGGCGCACCGCCCCGTGATGATCCACCGCGCGCCCTTCGGTTCGATGGAGCGTTTCTGCGGCGTGCTCATCGAGCACTTCGCCGGCGACTTCCCCGCCTGGCTCGCACCTGAGCAAGTGCGGCTCGTGCCGATCAGCGAGAAGACGCTCGATCATTCGCGCGCGTTGGTCGCACGTTTCAAGGCCGAGGGCCTCCGCGCCGTGCTCGACGAGCACAACGACAAACTCGGAGCAAAGATCCGCCGCGCTGAATTGGACAAGGTCCCCTACACGCTCGTGATCGGTCAGAAGGAGGCCGAGGCCAACAGCGTCTCCGTGCGCTCGCGCGCGCGGGGCGATGAAGGCGTCATGACCGCGGACGCGTATATCGCGAAGTTGAAGGCCGAAGTCTCAGCCCGGGCTTTGCCGGACAAGAAGAAGCCGGCTGCGCCGACCGCGCCCGCGGCGCCTGCGACTCCGCCCACGGCGTAAGCTTACCGTGCGTCGGGGCGTGCGTGCTCGCCCGCTGAGCTCACACGCACAAAAAACCGACGCCACCTAGGCGTCGGTTTTTTGTGAGGACAAATCGGAGACCGATCAGATCGCCGGCTCGCCGCGCTCGTCGGTGCGGATGCGCACCACTTCATCGAGCGGAAGCACGAAGACTTTGCCGTCGCCGATTTTGCCGGTTTTGGCGGAAGCGACGATCGCGTCGATCGCTTTCGCCGCGACTCCGTCGGCGACCGCGATTTCGATTTTCACCTTCGGAAGGAAATCGACCGTGTATTCGCTGCCGCGGTAGATCTCAGTGTGACCCTTTTGGCGGCCGAAGCCTTTGACCTCAGTGACGGTCATACCTTCGACCCCGACCTCGGACAGGGCGGTTTTCACTTCCTCGAGCTTGAAAGGCTTAATGATGGCAATGATGAGTTTCATGGAGCGTAGATGCGGTTGGGGTGATTAGGATTTCGGCTCGTAGATGTAGCCTTCCTCGCCGTGGTCACTCAGATCGAGACCTTCCTGCTCGGCCTCGACCGTTGGCCGCAAGCCAATGAGCGCCTTGACGACAAACGCGATGACGAGGGTCGCCACGATTGAAAGCGCCACCGTGATCGCCATCGCCTTGAGCTGTTCCAGCCAGAGGGATTTGCCGACGATGTCTTTGAGATTCGTGTTCAGGTTTCCGTTAACCGACGCCGTCGCGAAAATACCGGTGAGCAGCGCGCCCAAGGTGCCGCCGACGGCGTGAATGCCGAACGTATCCAGCGCGTCGTCATACTTAAGCGCGGCCTTGAGTTTGGTGCAGGCGAAGAACGGCACGGCGCCCGCGAGAATGCCGACCCACATCGCGGAGGTCGAATCGATGAAACCGCAGGCCGGAGTCACGACCACGAGGCCAGCAACGGCACCCGAGCAGAAACCGAGCACGCTCGCCTTCCGGCGGGTGATATACTCCAACGCCGCCCAAGTGAAGGACGCGACACCCGTCGCGAGCGTGGTGGTCGTAAACGCATTGGCAGCGACACCGTCCGCCGCCACGGCCGAACCCGCGTTGAAACCATACCAGCCGACCCAGAGCATGCCGGTGCCGACCATACACAGCACGAGACTATGCGGGGGCATCGGGGTCTTGCCGAAGCCAAGGCGCGGCCCGAGAATCAAACAGAGGATGAGCGCGGACCAACCGGAGGACATGTGCACCACGGTGCCGCCCGCGAAGTCGATCGCCTTGATGGAGGCGCCGGCGTTCCACACGCCGTTCATGTATCCAGTGACGCCCCACACCATGTGCGCCAGCGGGAAGTAAACGAGGAACATCCACAGCGTCATGAAGGCGATGAGCGCCGTGAATTTCATGCGTTCGGCGATGGCGCCAACGATCAGCGCGGGCGTGATGATCGCGAACATCAGTTGATACATCGAGAAGACATTCTGCGAAACCCAGAATGCATAGTCGGTGTTCGGCTGGCTATCGACGCCGCGCATGAAGAAAAACTCAGAGCCTCCGAGAAAGGGGCTGTTGAAGTTTTTGCCGAAAACGAGGCTGTAACCGAACGCCCACCAGAGAATCGTCACGAGGCCCGCAAGCCCGAGGCACTGCGCCATAACGGACAGCACGTTTTTCGTCCGGACGAGGCCGCCGTAGAAGAGGGCCAGACCGGGCAGCGTCATGAAGAGGACGAGTGCCGCGCAGATCATCATGAAGCCGTTGTGGCCGGGGCCGGCAGTGCCGACCGCGGGTGTCGTCAGCCCAGCAGGAATCGTGGCGTTCCCGTCCTTATCCTTCGGCCCGACTTTGAGTGAAACGCCGGGATCGCCGTTGCCGATATAGGCTTCGAGACCGGCGATACGCTGTTCCAAAGTGGGCGCTGGCGGCGGTGCAGCAGGCGCGGGAGCGGCGGCAGCTTGGCCGAAGACGGACGCACCAGCAGCGAGCACGAGGCACGCCGCGAGCACGGAACGAAGGGGTTTGAGTTGAAGGATGTTCATGTGGAGACGGGCTCCATGAGCAAAATCGATGCCGGGCGTTCACTTCATGCATGATTTGCTCGAAAAAAGTGGTAGGGCGAGGCGTCCCCGCCGAGCCATCGCGGATCAAGGGTTACACGGCTCGGCGGGGA
>JANPIT010000936.1:0-9741 GCA_031425115.1 Opitutaceae bacterium
CGTCATTGGTCAGGAAGTCGCACGGCAGGCGAAGGCTCGCTACATTTTCGCTGAAAAGGAAAACAACGTCCTCGTGCTGCGACGGGGATTCACGCTGCGGCCGGACGAACCGGTGCTGATCGTGGAAGATGTCGTGACCCGCGGCGGCCGCGTGCTCGAGTGCCTCGACATCGTCCGGCAGGCAGGAGGCGCCGCGTCGGGCGTTGCCATGCTGGTGGACCGGAGTGCCGGCAACGCGCGCTTCGAAGTGCCCGCCGTCTCCTTGCTCGAGCTTAGCTTTCCGACCTACGCAGCGGATGCTTTGCCGGAAGCGCTGGCAAAAATCCCGGTGCAAAAACCGGGTAGCTAATTTCGTCCTGGCGCGGACTACGCCTACTCGCGCTGAAGCGAGACGACCACGTAGCGAATCGCGCGGCCGTCGAAGATCGCCAGGAGATTGCGCCCCGGTTGCAGTTTTTCGCGGGCGCTGCGCAGATCGGGCACGGGGGCTCGGTTGAGTTCCAGTATCACCATGTTGGATGCGAGCTGCCCCCGGTAAGGCGAATCAGCCGCCACGTCGGTCACAACGAGTCCCGTGATCCGTGCGTCACGCAGACCGATCCGGCGGCGCGCCTCGGCCGTCAGCGGTTCAACAGTTACGCCCGCAATCAATTCATTCGGGTTATCCGTTACTTTGCCGAGGGTCACTTCGACGGTGCGCGGCTTCCCGTCGCGGACGATTTTCAACGTCGCTTTAGCTTCCGGCACCACCTGCGCCACGATCAGACGCAGCTCTTCCCACGTGCTGACGGCATGATTGTTGATCGCGAGGATCACGTCGGTGCGTTTGAGCCCGGCTTTTTCGGCGGGGCTATCCGGATCAATGTCCGTGATGACGACCCCGCGCGATTCTTTGGCCAGTCCCAATTGCTCAGCGATGTCCGCGGTCATCGTATCGCTCGTCACGCCGAGATAACCGCGCGCCACGGTGCCCGTCTCGGCCAGCGAGTTCATGATGACACTCGCGAGGTTGATCGGGATGGCGAAACCGATGCCGATATTACCGCGCGATGGGGATAGAATCGCACTGTTGATCCCGATGAGGCGTCCGCGCGCGTCCACGAGCGCACCGCCCGAATTGCCCATGTTGATCGCGGCGTCCGTCTGAATGAAATCTTCGTAACCGGACACGTTCTCGAGCAGTCCCAGTTTACTCCGCCCCTTGGCCGAGATGATGCCCATCGTAACCGTCTGGCCGACGTTAAGCGGGTTACCCACGGCGAACACCACGTCGCCTACGCGCAGCTTGTCGCTGTCGGCGAGCGTCACCGTCGGCAGATCTTTCGCATCAATTTTCAACACCGCGATGTCGGTCTTGGGATCGGTGCCGATTACTTTGGCGATGAAATCACGATCGTCCGCGAGGGTGATCTTCAATTCATCCGCGCCTTCGACGACATGGTTGTTCGTCAAAATATAACCGTCCGGCGTGACGATCACGCCCGAACCGATGCCCTCCTGGCGACTCTCACGTTCTTGATCCGGCACGTTACCGAAAAACTGCCGGAAGAGCGGATTGAGCGTGTAGCGCTCCTTGATGATTTTCGTCGAGTAAACGGACACGACCGCCTTCTGCGCGGGGTCGAGGACGTCCGCATAACTCATCACGAGCCCGGGCTTCGCACCTTCACTTACGGGCGTGCTGTCGATCCGGACCGCGGGTTTTTTCGCCACGGTGGCGGGCGCAGCTTTCTTCGCATTCTTGGGCGTCGCCGCGAACAGCGAACCACCGAGGTGCAGTGCAGCAGCAGCGAGGATGCAACGAGCGAGAAACGAGGAGTTCATGAGCGAGAGCGCGATAAAGCCGTTAGCCGGAAACATCCGCTTGGCAACCCTGCGCACACGCTCACAGCGACCTCGCGACCGCGCCCCACCACTTCCTCAGAATCCCTTTACGCGAAAAAGACTGGTCACGCTTTCGTTCGTATTGATGCGCTGGATCGCCTGCCCAAGGAGCGACGCGATACTGAGCACATTGACAGGAATACCGTGGGTGTTGATCGGCGTGGAGTCCGTGGTGATCAGTTCGTCGATCAGTCCGCTTTTCAAGCGATCCACGGCCACCTCATTCAAGATGCAGTGGCTGACAGCCGCGCGGATGCTGCGCGCGCCGTGCTCCCGTAAAATTTTCGCGGCCGCGCAAAGCGTGCCTGCGGTCTCGGTGATGTCGTCGACGAGCAGCACGTCGCAGCCGTCCACTTCGCCCACGACATTGATCGCTTCAACCGTAGTGGCGCTTTTCCGCTTCTTCGCCACGAGCGCGAGACCGGCTCCCAGCACGTCGGCGTAGGCAGCGGCCATCTTCATGCCGCCCACATCCGGCGAGCAGACGACCAATTTTTCCGGCTTCGTCTTCGCGAGGTGCGCGAAGAAAACGGGCGACGCGTAGAGATGATCGACCGGGATATCGAAGAAGCCCTGGATCTGCTGCGAGTGCAGATCCATAGTTAGGATACGATTCGCTCCCGCTGCCACGAGCAGATTGGCGACGAGTTTGGCCGTGATCGGCACCCGCGGTTGATCTTTACGATCCTGCCGCGCGTAGCCGTAAAACGGCAGCACGGCAGTGATGCGCTGCGCGGACGCCCGGCGCGCCGCGTCGATCATGATCAGCAACTCGACCAGATTGTGATTCGTCGGCGGGCAGGTCGACTGGATGATGAAAACGTCGTGGCCCCGGATGTTCTCGTTGATCTTCACGAACGACTCACCGTCCGGGAAACTCGTCACCGTCGCCTCCCCAAGCGGCTCGCCGATGGAGCGACAGATTTCCTCGGCCAGCGGCCGGTTGGAGTTGCCCGTGAAAATCTTTAGCCGCGACTCGCTCATGGATGACCGGGATGTTGGGGCCGCGCCGTCTAGGAGGAAGACTTTTTTGCGTCAGCGAGTTGAGACTCGAGTGCGTCGACCCGCTTGAACAAGTCGGGCAGACGTTGCTGGAGGACCGCAATCTTGCGTTCGAGGAGATAAGGAATCGCGGGCGTGCCGTTGACGAAGCTGCCGGGCGCGACGTCGCTGGTGATGCCTGCCCGACCTCCGGCCTTCGCACCTTTGCCAATAGTGATGTGTCCGCCCAGCCCGGCTTGTCCACCCAGCACCACATAGTCCTCGAGCGTCGTGCTACCAGAGATGCCCACTTGCGCGCAGACCAGACAATGCCGGCCGATGCGAACGTTGTGCGCGATCTGCACGAGATTATCGATCTTGGTCCCCTCGCCCACGAGCGTCCGACTGAAACGCGCGCGGTCCAAAGTTGAATTTGCACCGATCTCAACATCGTCACCGATCACCACGACGCCCACCTGAGGAACTTTTTCGTGCCGGCCCTGCACGAATTCATAGCCGAACCCGTCGGAGCCGATCACGACGCCGGCCTGCACCCGCACGCGCTTTCCGAGCGTGCACTCCGCCGCGACGACCACCCCTGGCATCAACCAGCAATCCTCGCCGAGCCTGGCGTTGCGGCCGATAAATACCTGCGCATGCAGCTGGACGCGCTCCCCGATCACAGCGCCCGATTCAACCACGCACAGCGGACCCACCGTAGCTGAGGGGGCGATGGTCACATCGGCCGCGACGACAGCGCTCGCATGCACGCCAGGTGCGGGCCTCGGCCAGAGCGCCTGTTCGATCCGGCTGCAGACGCGAGCGAGCGCCACCGAGGGATTCTCCACCAGAAGAAAAAGCTGGCCGGGGGCGGGCTCCCCCACGTAGTTCGCCGGCAGAAGCACGATCGACGCCCGCGTGCTCGCCACCTCCGCCTTGTATTTGGCATTCCCCAAGAACGAGAGGTCACCGGGCGCGGCGTCGGCGAGGCCGGCTAGACCACGAATAGATTCAGTCGTCGCGCCGCGCGACGTTTTGGCCTGCGTGATTGTGACGATGTCAGCCGCGGAAAACGAAACCTCCATGCGCCGGAGCGTGCGGGTTTCGATGCGCCGTGCAATTCAGCAGTAGCAGCGTGCGGGCGCGGCGTGTGGCCGCCTGGCGGACCCACGTTGTGCGCCGATGCAGAGAAACAAAAAACCCCGCTCTCGCGAGCGGGGTCTAAAAACGAAGAAAGACTCGAACGGTATTATTTCTTTGTGCCTAAGCCAGGGACGCTCAGTGCCGGCGAAGCGCTGGGAGCAGCCGCGGGCGCAGCTTTTTCGCTGGCCGGGGCAGCGACCGCACCAGCTGGGCGGTCCTTGTTAATCTCTTTCATCACTTCATCGGTGATTTCGTAGGCGGGATCGCTATAGAGAATATTCGAAATGGTGATGTGGGTCTGCCCGGACTTCTCGAGCAGGATCGTGGCGCCCTTGCGCTTGCCGAGGTCGACCGCGATTTTGCTGATTTCCTCAAGCATCAGAGCACGGAACGTAGAGAGACGCTGACCGAGGGAATTGCGCGTGTTTTGGACGAAGGTCTGCACTTCCTGCTGCTTCTTCTGGATGTCCTCGTATTTCCGCTGCGCATCGTTCTGCGCGCGGGACTTTGCTTCGGCGCTCGCGGTCGGGTTGTTGGACTGCTCCATCAGCGCCTTGTATTCGTCGACGATCGTCTGGCCCTCTTTGTTCATCTTGGCCACTTCCTCTTGAGCCTTCAGCTCATCGGCCTGGATCTTGGTGTTCTGCTCCTGCGTCTTGTAGTGATTGTCGTAGAGCTTCGCCATATCGACGATGAAGATCTTCGGCGCCGGCTGGGCGTAGGCGGCGACGGAAAGCGCGCCAAAAGCCGCGATCGCGACAAGGGATTTGATGATGTTCTTCATGATGTTATTTGGAAATAGGAGTCGAAAAATGGAACAGACTTAGAACCGGGTGCCAAAGGAAAAATTAAACTGGTTGCCCTTCTTGTTCAGCGTGGTGCCCGTGATCGGAATACCGAAATCGAGACTGAGCGGCGCGCCGGCCACGAATAGCCGCAAGCCAAAGCCAAAGTTGTCGTTATACTCCGCCGCGTTGAAATCGTAGGCGCCGCGATTCACAAAACCGGCGTCGTAGAAGACGGCGAAACGGATCGGGCTGACTATATCCAGGGAATACTCTGCGCTGAAAAACCCATAGGTCTTGCCGCCAATCGGCTCGTCGAACTGGTCGCGCGGGCTGACCTCGCGGAACTCGAACCCGCGCAGGGTGGTTGGGCCGCCGAGATACCACTTATTGTAATAAGGCACGTCCGTGGCATCGCCGAAGTTCTGCACCACGCCACCGCGTGCCAGGAAGCCGAGCACCTGCGTTTGCGCCTCGAACACCGGGAAGAACTGCGCGCCACGGAATTCGAGGCTGTAGTTGTTGTTGATCTTGCTGCCGCCGAGCGGGCCGCCGGCGAACTTCATGTTCACTTCCACGCGGTTGCCGGAGGTTGTATTGATAATCTTGTCACGTGTATCGCGCTCCAACTGGAAGCCGATGCTCGACGAGGCATTGCTGCCGGCGAGGGCTTGAATCACCGGCGAGGCGCTCGGTGAGATGTCCTGAATGTCGAAGATTTCGTAGGTGTAGGACAGGCGCCCGTTCCAGAGTTCGAAGAGGTGCTTGCGCAGATAAACTTCGAAGCCGGTCTGAATCTGGCTGTAGAACGTGGAATTGTATTCCGAGCTCGTCCGGAAAACGCTGAAGCCGAGGCCGAGCTGCTTCTGGAACAGCCATGGCTCTTCGAACGACAACACCACCTCGCTCGAGAGCGAGCCGAGCTGCATGCGGAGGCGGAATTTCTGACCGTCGCCCTGGAAGAAAGAGCGGCGGTTGAAGAGATCGAAATTGGACTGCGACACCTCGGCAAAGAGCGTGGCGCGCTCCAGTGAGCTAAAGCCGGCGCCGAAAGTCAGGTTGCCCGTGCGCCCCTCGTGGACGGCGATGCGCATATTGCGGCGACCGGGGATGTTCGTCTCCTGCGGCGTCACGTTGGTGCTCTCGAAGAAACGCGTGTTTTCCAGACGCAGCTGGCTGATCTTCATCAGCACGGTGCTGAACACGTCGCCCGGTCCGAGCACGAGTTCGCGGAGAATCACCGTGCTCTTGGTCTTGGAATTACCTTCGATGACGATGGACTCGACACTGAATTTCTCGCTCTCGACGATCTTGTATTCCACGTCGATCGCGCCAGTCGCGAGATTGGGTTTGCGCGTGAGATTTACGCGCGTGTCGAGGTAGCCGTCCTTGCCGTAAAAGTCGTCGAGCCGCTCGCGGTCCTTGTCGAGTTTGGAGGGCACAAAGATGACCCCGGTCTTCTGCCGCACCACTCGCTTCAGGAGGGCGGAGTCGAAGAGCTTATTACCCGAGAAGGCGATTTCGCCCACGCGATACCGGCGGCCCTCGTTGACGTTGATGACGAGGACGAGTTTGTCCGGCGTGGGATAGTTGAAAAGCACCTTGTCCTGTGCGATCTCAACATCGAGGAAACCGAGCTCGCGGTAATGGTCGCGGAGCTTGTCGAGGTCGTCTTCGAATTGGTCATCCTTGAACCGACCGGAGCCGGTGAGCCACGAGAACAGCCACCATTTTTTCGTCTCGATCACTCCGCGGAGTTTACGCGGCGTTTCGCTCTTGTTGCCGGTGAAACGGATGTCCGCGATCTTCACCTTCGCACCCTCGCGAATCTTGTAGATGACTGTGCCGAAACCACCCACGGGGTCGCGATCGACCGTGTAATTGACGGACACCTGATTGTAGCCGGCTTTCTGGTAAAACTCGCGGAGTTTTTCAGCATCCTCCTTCACCTGGCGCTCATCGAGCGCTTGATTGCCCTTCGTCTTGATCTCCTTCTCGAGCCGGTTGGCTTTGACCTTCTGGTTGCCCTCGAAACGCACGCCGAGCACGCGGAATTTCGGGGTCACTTCCACCACGAGATTGAACGTCGTGGCGTCGACCGCCTCGTGCTTCACCTCGATGAATTCGAAAAGCCCTGTGCGGTAGAGCGAGCGAATGTCGCGGTCGAGGATCACCTCGTCGAACTCGCCGCCCTCGCGGATCTGCATGTTCGCCCGGACCACTTGCTCGTTTACGTTGGCCGTGCCGACGAACTTAATCGTGACCGTCCCTACTTTAAAGGCTGCCGCCTGGGGCTGGGGAGCCTGGGTGGATTGCGGCTGGGCCGTCGCTGGAGTGGCAACCGCTCCCAGCAACCCAACCCACGCGAGACACAAGAAGGCGACCCTGCGCACAGGGTTACTGATGAAAGTTTTCAAAGCGGGTGATGTCTCGTAGGAACGTAAGCTTCAACTCTCCTACCGGGCCGTTTCGTTGCTTGGCAACGATTAACTCGGCGGAGTCGGCGGCTACTTGGAATTTTTCGTCGGCGTCACGGGGGCGGGCCAGCATTAGGACCACGTCGGCGTCCTGTTCGATTGAACCTGATTCGCGCAAATCGGAGAGTTTGGGTGTCCGGTTGTCCTTCTCGGACGCACGGTTGAGCTGGGATAATACAAGCACGGGCACGTCGAGTTCCTTCGCAATCGCCTTCAATCCGCGCGAGGCCTCCGCGACCTGCTGTTCGCGCGGCACCTTCGGATCCGTCGGACTCAGCAATTGCAAGTAATCGACGATGATGAAGCCCAGCGGGGTCCGCGCATGTATCCGCCGCGCCTTCGCCCGGAGCTGCATGATCGAGATGGAGCTCGAATCATCGATGAAAATGGGGGACTTCGAAAAATCGTCCGCTGCCTCCAACAACCGATTCTGCTCCTCGCCGTTCTTGGAAAGCAGGCCGTCGCGCAGCAGCTTCATGTTAACCCGGGCCCGAGAGCAGAGCATGCGCAACGCAAGCTGCGAGGCACCCATTTCCAGCGAGAAAATCAACACGGCCGCCGGCGGGCCCTTCTTGGGGAGCGCGGCTGCCTCGGCGAAATTGAGCGCGAGCGAGGTCTTGCCCATGGAGGGGCGCGCGGCGAGGACGATCATTTCCGTCTTCTGAAAACCCCACATCATCTGATCGAGATCCTTGAATCCCGACGAGATGCCAGTGAGCTCGCCCTTCTTCATCATCATTTTGGTGATGACGTTCATCGCTTCGCGCGTGGGCTCGCGCATCTGTTTCGCCGATTCGCTCACGCGATTCTGGGTGACCGAGAAAATCTTCGTCTCGATCTGGTCGACGAACTCGTCGATGCCGCCGGAGAATCCGTAGCAATCCTCGACCGCATTCGTGGCCGAGCGGATGATCTCGCGCAGCAACGCCTGCTCGCGGACTTTTTCGATGAAGTAACTCGCCTGCGCCGTCGTCGGAATCCGGCTGCTGACCTGCGACAGAAACGCGTAGCCTCCGATCTGATCTAGGTGGCGCGACGTCTTGAGTTCCTCGGCCACGACCGAGACATCGATGGGGATCTGGCGGTTGTAGAGGTCGAGGAGGCGCTCGAAAATGACTCCGTGCTTCTGATCGTAGAACGATTCCGGCTTGATCCGTGCCTCGAGACAGCGCGACACAACGTCGGCGCCATCCAGCAGGCAGCACGAGAGCAGGTATTCCTCCGCTTCCAGACTGTGCGGCATACTCCGGCCCACGGCGCCGCCCCCGCCACCGGGCGGAGCGAAGGGACGAGGGGCGGTGTTAGAGGCGTCTTGAACCATGCGCGAACGAAACGAAATCGGAGCGAACGGGAGCGGCGAAGGCAACGGGGACTTACCCGGAAAATACTTACCGGTTGTTCAGAAACACGAAGGCCGCGTGCTCGCACGCGGCCTTCGGAATTATCGGCGAAACAGGTCTGCGTTTCGCGACGGAAGCGAAATGCTTCCGCTCGGAAACAACGCGCTTAGCTGTCCTTGCGCGGACGGCGCTCGGTGCGCTCGGGGCGGTCGTAACGCTTTTCGGTCTTCTCGCCAGCCGGCGGCGCTTCGGTCGCGACGGGCTCGATCGGGTTCTCCGACACGACGTCGAAGGCCACATCGACCGACACATCGGTGTGCAGCTTGATCTTCACCGTGTGCTTGCCGAGGGTCTTCACCGGGGTGAAGAGGTGGATCTTCTTCTTGTCGATCTCCAGACCGGACGCGACGAGCTTGTCGTAGATGTCTTGCGCGGTGACCGCGCCGAACATCCGGCCGCCCTCACCCGTCTTCACGGCGAAGGCCAGGCTCGTCTTCTCGAGCTTCTTGGCGACGTCTTGCGCGCCATTCAGCTCGGTCTGCTCGCGCTCGGCGCGACGCTTCTTCAGCGCATCGACGTGCTTGCGATTCGCGCCGGTAAGCGGCACCGCGATTTTGCGCGGGAGCAGGAAATTGCGGGCGTAGCCAGCGCGGACTTTGACTTGATCGCCTTCACCGCCGAGACCGTCGACGGGTTGGACTAAGAGAACTTCTGTGTGTGCCATGGTAGTGGGATTTAAACGAGTCCGCCGAAGGCGGGATGGTGGTTTGCGGGTGTCACGACGGCGCTTGCCGCCGACGACGCCGTTGCCGGCGCCGCTACAATTATGATTGGGGGAAGGTGCCGCTTAAAACGGCACGTCTTCGTCGAGATTTTCTTGAGCGGCCGGCTTGCCGCCGGCGGCGCGCGGCGGAGGTGAATGACGCTCGGGCGAAGGGCTGCTGGTCTGGTCAAACTCGCCCGCGGGTGCACCGCCGGCAGGAGCTCCACCACCCGCGCCGCCGCGGCTATCCCCGAGAAATTGAAATTGCTCGAGCACCACCTTCATGCGGCTGCGCTTTTCCTTCGTGTTCTTGTCTTCCCACTGGTCGAGCCGCAAGCGGCCTTCGACGTAGAGCGGACGACCCTTGG
>JANPIT010000937.1:0-2791 GCA_031425115.1 Opitutaceae bacterium
GCGCTCGCGCCGCGCACCTCGACCCTTCCCCCGCCCAGCGCTGGGACGCCCAAGCGTCAGGGGCAGCTGATCGCCGTCGAGCACCCTGATCGCGCCTGAAATCGCGCCCTGCGCGTGTAAGTTTCAGTGCGCCAGCCCTCAAGGCCAATCGCCCATCGTCAGCGCTAGCCCATCGTCAGCGCCAGACCTGAGGCCAAATCGCCCATTGTCAGCGCTAGTACTGAGGCCAATCGCCCATCGGGAGCTGCCATCACCAATCGCGCAACTAAAGCCGTGCCCCACGCGCCACCTACGGGCGAAACTCGGGGGCGCGGGCGCTCACGCAAATGGCACCGCTCGCGGGCGGCCGTATTGGTCGTGCAGTTGGCCCGCGTAATCGGGCGTGACTTGCTGGGTCGGGTCATACGGGGGACTCGCCTGGATCGTCGCCCGCGCGAGATCGACGTAAACCCTCGCCTCGTCCCAACCGACTTCGTGGATCCACTGCGGTGCCACGATGACCTTCTTGCCGGGCTGCCAGGGGCGCGTATCCGCAATCATGTAACGGATCTCCCACGAGCGGTCCTCGATCAGGAAGTCGTCCACGTGCCCGACGTCGCCATCGGGCGCCTCGATGATGTGTCCTGTCACCGCACGCACACTGCGCAGATGATGCTCTTCCTGCACCGTGGCTTGGTTGGGCTGCGCCGCTTCGAGCGCAGCGGGCGGCATCATTGGCACCACGGGCAACGCGAAACCCACATCCGAAAAAGCGGCCGAACCCCAATACGCGGGCCAGTTGTAATAGTGAGTGAGCGCCGCCTCCTCCTCGCGCGAAACGGGTCCCTCGCTCTCGACTCCAGGGCTTTCCCGCACCTGTTCCCGCGTGAGATTCACCGGCAAAAGTTTTTGGTCCCACTCGGCGCAGCTGACTGCCGTCGGCGAAATCAGCACCTTCCGGCTGCTGAGCCATGAACCGGTGTCCACCACGAGGTAACGGACGGTCCAGGTGCGATCATCGAAATAGAAATCGTGCACGTGGCCGATCTTCCCATCGCGGGCACGAAGCTCGTAATCCTCAAGATGTTTGGCGTGTCGAAGCATGCGACTTATGGCACACCCGCTGACCTGCGAGCGACCCGGGCAGTTCTTCGGGGCCCACCCGGCTTGTGAGATAGGAGATTCCCCTTGCGCCGAACTCGTGCGTCGCGATGCGAACTCACGCCACAGCCCCGCGGCACGACCGCGCGCGCCGAACTTTATCCGATCTGCCGACGCGGCGGAACTATCGTTTCGCGCACGTGACCGTGCTCACTCCCCGCCGCCGCGTTGGTCGCGGGTCGGTAACGTTAACCTTAAGATTCCTTCGCCATGCCCGCCTTAAATTCACTCCGCGATCTGCTCGTCGACGAACTGCGCGATCTGCACAATGCCGAAAATCAGCTCCTGAAAGCTCTGCCGAAAATGGCCAAGGCCGCTTCCAACGAGGAACTGAAGGAAGGGTTCACCGAGCATCTCTCGCAAACGCGCGGACACGTCGACCGCCTTGATCGGTGTTTCAAAATCCTCGGCGAAAAGGCCAAGGGCAAAACGTGTCACGCGATGCAAGGCCTCGTCGAAGAGGGCAAGGAGGCGATCGAGGAAGAGGCGCCCGACGCCATCAAAGACGCGAAGCTGATCGGCGCCGCCCAGCGCGTGGAGCACTACGAAATCGCCGCCTACGGCACTGCTCGCTCCTTTGCGCAGACGCTCGGCGAGACCAAGGTCGCCGACCTCCTCCAGGAGACGCTCGATGAGGAGGGCGAGACCGACAAGAAACTCACCACGCTCGCCGAGACGATCAATGAGGAGGCCCACGCTTCCTCCGAAGAAGAGGACGAAGAATAATCGTTTTTTCCGCGCGGCGCGCCTTCGGGTGCGCCGCGCTTTTTATTTCCGACTTCTCGACTACCCCCGTCATGAAATCGAATTCTCCCGCCCGTTCCCCGGCCCGCAAGAACGCCACGCGCCAGCGCCGGGAACCGCGTCCGCAAATGCAGACCGAGCCAAAGCTGCCCTATCCGCGGCAGCACCAGTCGCAGCCGGGCTTGGAGAGCAAACTCGATCCCCGCCCTCGTTGGGCCGCGCCTCGTTATCGGGCAGCCGGCAAGCTCGAAGGCAAAGTCGCACTCATCACCGGCGGCGATTCCGGCATCGGTCGGGCCGTCGCATTCCTCTTCGCTCGCGAAGGCGCCGATGTCGCCCTCAATTATCTGCCGGAGGAAGAGAGTGATGCTCGTGAAGTGAAGCGCGCGATCGAAGCAGTGGGCCGCCGCTGCCTCACCCTGCCAGGCGACCTCACTCGTCCCTCGATGAGCGGTCAGCTCGTCGCGAAAACCATGAAGGCATTCGGGCGGCTCGATATTCTCGTGCCGAACGCCGCGCACCAAACGCGCAAGCAGAGCGTGGCCGACGTGACCGATGCCGAGCTCGATCGCACGTTTCAGGTCAACGTCTACGCCTACTTTCGACTCGTGCGCGCCGCTCTCCCTCACCTAAAACCCGGGGCCGCCATTATCGCGACGAGTTCCGAGACCGGCATCGTGGGCTCGAAAATGCTGCCGGACTACTCGGCAACAAAAGGTGCGATCAACGCTTTCACCAAAGCATTGGCGCAGGAGCTCGTGGAGCGCGGCATCCGCGTCAACGCCATCGCTCCCGGACCGGTGTGGACGCCTCTAAATCCTTCCGATCCCGGTCTTCCCCCCGACAAGGTCGCCCGCTTTGGAGAAAAAACGCCACTGGGTCGCCCCGCACAACCCGAAGAGCTGGC
>JANPIT010000938.1:0-1568 GCA_031425115.1 Opitutaceae bacterium
CCGCGGCTGCAATGCGCCACCGAGGTCGTCGCAAATCTTGTTTGTCACCGCTTCAAAGAAAATCCCCTCGTTGCGAAACGCGTGGAAATAAAGCTTCAGCGACTTCAACTCCACGCAGGTCTTCCCCGCCACGTAGCGGAGCGTGATCGAGGCAAAGTCTGGATGCCCCGTGATCGGACACATCGAGGTAAACTCGTGGTGCGTGTGCTCGATCAAATAATCGCGCTGCGGCGCGGGATTGGGAAAGGTCTCGAGTATTTTTGAGTCAGCCATCGGAAGGAAACCGCTAATGAACGCTAATCACCGCTAATTCCAATCCGTCATTAGCGAGATTCAGCGTCTATTAGCGGTTTCTCCGTCAGGTAGCGGTTTCAGTAAACCGACTTTCCCTGATCACCGTAATCTTGATTGTGCTCGGATACTGCAGCTCGCCCTCGATCCGTTTGCGCAGCTCCTTCGCGATGTCGCGCGCACGGTCGTCGGTGACCTCCTGCGGCGAAACCACCACGCGGATTTCACGGCCCGCCTGAATCGCAAACGCCTGCTGCACGCCCTCGAGCGACATCGCCAGCTTCTCCAGGCGGCCGAGCCGCTGAATGTAGCTCGTCATCGATTCGGCGCGCGCCCCCGGCCGCACCGCCGAAATCGTGTCCGCCAGAATCACCAAGCCCGCGTAAACCGTCTCCGGCTTCACTTCCTCGTGATGCGCCGCCACCGCGTTCACCACGATCGGCGTTTCGCCGAAGCGCTTGATGAACTCCGCGCCGATCACCGCATGACTGCCTTCGAGCTCACCCGGCACGCCCTTGCCGATGTCGTGCAACAGCCCGGCGCGCTTCGCCACATTGGGATCGAGCCCCACCTCGCTCGCGATCACGGAGGCGAGGAACGCCGTCTCGACCGAGTGATCGAGCACGTTTTGGTTATAGGAAAACCGATACTTCAACTTGCCGAGCTGCTTGATGATCTCGGGGTGCAGCCCGTTGATGTTGAGCTTCGCCACCGCGTCTTCGCCCGCCTGTGTCGTCACCAACTCGATCTCCTCATGCGCGCGTTTCACGAACTCCTCGATCGACGCCGGATGTATCCGGCCATCTTTGACGAGCCCATCGAGCGCCACTCGCGCAATCTCACGCCGCACGGGATCAAACGACGAGACGAGCACCATCTGCGGTGACTCGTCGATCAAGAGGGTCACGCCCGTGGCGGCCTCAAAGGATTTGATGTTCCGGCCTTCGCGCCCGATGATGCGGCCCTTCATCTCCTCGCTGGGTAACTGGATGATGGTCGCGGTGAGATCGTTGTTCGGCTTGCTCGCGATCCGCTGCATCGAGGCGACGAGAATGCGGCGCGCGTCCGTCTGCAGTTCCTGCTCGGATTTTTCCAGCGTCGCGCGACGCAACGCGCGAATCTCGTCCTGGCACTCGAGCGACACTTCCTCGCGGAGCTGCTTCTTGATTTCGTCCGCATCGAGTTGGGAAACACCCTCGAGCCGCTTGCGCACGCTCTTCGAAAGTCCGCGGATCGCATCGCGCGCCTGCTTCACCGCCGCGTTCTCCCGATTGAGC
>JANPIT010000939.1:0-3487 GCA_031425115.1 Opitutaceae bacterium
TGGCGGCGCCGAGCGAGAGGACGAGCCAGGCGGGCGGATTCTTCGCGGCCGCGAGGAGCGGGCGAAAAAGGCGGAGCGGATCTGCGTCGGCGTCTCGATTCTCGCTACTCCAGCCGGCGGCGAACTCGGCTGCGGCTTTCGCGCGCTCGCGGGCCTGCAGCCAGGCCGCGGTGCCAAGCGCGGCACCGTTGATCACGAGCGCGAGCCAATCGAGCTGCGCGTAGTCGGCCGCCCAGGGTCGCGGATTGAGCAGGGTCGTCAGCCAAAGCATCAGCCACGTCTCGGGAAGCTGCAGCCACGGCACGGTGGGGTGGGCGAGCACGCGGCGCAGCCAGCAATCGTGACGCGCGGCGGCGTAGCAGGTGATGGCCACGAGGGCGATGAGGAGTGGGTGGCCGCATTCGCGCATGAGCCCGAGCGGGTCCATGCCCCAATACGCCGTGAGGAGGAGGGCGGGTCCGACAACCCAGCGCAGCAGCGCGGCCGTCAGCTGGCGGGCGCTCCGCACGAGGGCTGCGAGCGTCACGGCCCAGAGGCCGATGCCTAGCGCGAAGGGCAGCGAGTTCCACCAGAGCTGGGAAAACTTCACGAGCCGGCCGGAGGCTTCATAGGCGGAGTTGAGCCGCGGGTGGTTGAAGCTGGCTTCCGACAAATACCCGTGAAGGGGCAGAAACGTATTCGAAAAGTTCATCCAGCGCGTCTGCCACCACGTGTCCCACGTCGCGTAGTGCCAGTCGGCGCGCGCGAAGTAGCGGAAAAATCCGCCTTGGCCGGCGAAGGGCGTGGTCGGCAGGTGGGGCATCCATGCGCCGAGCGCCATCCACGGCAGCACGAGCAACGCGGTGCCGGCGCCGAAGCGCAGCCCGGCCACCGCCACCGAGGCGAATGTGTTTTTCTCCGCGGCGCGGCCGGCGATCCAGAGGGCGAGCCAGGGTGTCCACAGCAGCACGAGCGGATGAAAGAGGAAACCCACGCCCAGCGCGACGCCGGCGCCGAGAGGACGCCGCGCATGCGCCAACCCGAAGCTCGCGATGAGCCACGCGGTCGCGGCCCATTTCGGCCACGTGAACATCAGCTCGTGCACACCGAAGGGCGACAGCGCGACGAGGCCCGCGGCGATTCCGGCCCAGCGATCACCGATCAGCGGTGCGAGCAGGAGGAACAACGCAATCACGACGGTGCTGCCAAGCGTGATCAGCGTGATGCGGTAGGCGGCGAAACCGGTCGCGTCGAAGGGTTGCCAGCGACTCTCGGGGACGACCTTCGGCGGCTGTCCGTCCGTCGCCATGACCAGGGGAATCGCGGCGAGTCCCGCGAGCGGACCGCGGCTGAAGAACGTCCACGGTGAAAACAGGTTTTCGGTTTCCGGAGCGGCAGGGCCGAGGCGGTGGGCCGCGGCTTGCACCACGTAGAAGCTGAAACGGCTGTCGATTCGGTCCGCCATTTCGAAGTTTCGCGAGACCGTGCCGCGAAACAATTCTCCCTCCGGCCCGAGCGAGTGAAACGATTTCGCGACGATGGCGACGACTACGAGTGTCAGAACGGTGAATACACGGAGCAGCGCGTCGCTTTCGGGCCAGGCGAAACTGGTGCGCCGCGCGCGGAAGCCGATGGCGCCCCAGCCGAGCGCGACGAGAATCAAGCCGAGCGTTTGCGGGCGCATCCAGAAACCCAGCACCCAGATGACGACGCCGAGCGCGGCGAGGGCGAGCGGGCCGGCACCGATGAGAGCGACGGAGCGGAGCGCGCACGCCATGGGCGGAGCGGTGTCTGAGGTGGAGCGGCTTGACCCTAAGCTGCGGGTTGGGTCGGGCGTAAAGTTCGCGTTGCGGTCACGCGGCCCGAAGCGACTTGAGGTCAAGTCGCTCCACCACAAGCCGGGTGCCCAAATCAGAGTGAGCACCAGAGCAAGGGTCGTCCAAATCTGCAGGTGTTGATAGGCGGCGGTCAGCGCGGAAGGCCATGCGCGAAAGGGATGGGAGAACGCGATCCAACCTCCGTGCTCGCTGGCGCGATCCTCACCGATGATGCGCACCGCCACGGCATCGGCGGGGCGGCGGATTTCCCAACCGCCCCACTGCTCGCGGGGGTTGAGCACCGGGCAGTCGACGCGTGTGGCCGTGCCATCGGCCGTGCGAAATTCCGCCCACAGTCGGCAACCAGGATGCTGCGGGTAGCCGGCGACGCCGACGTGAATCAGGCGGCGCGAGGCCTTGAACCACGCGCTCTCGGAACGACCTTGCGAGGTGTCGGTGCCGAGCCAGGAGCTGACCGCCTGAATCGCTGGTGGGAGCATGCCGGCTCCAATTTCCTGATACGCACCCGCCTGCACGAAAGCGCCCTCGACCCACGGCTGGCCGGTCGCGCCGTCGAAGCGCGGCAACTCGCGCGGCCGCGGCATCCAGCCGAGAATTGTGTCGCGGCCAACGGCGAGCAGCAGCGCCAATCCGCCGGCGAACCAGATGGCGCGAAGCAGCGACGAAGTTTTCACGGCTGGGCCGTCCGCCCGGGATACTCGATCCACCACCCTTCCGGCAGGATGAAGATATTGGCGGGCGCGCCGCGCCGGATCGGGTCGCAGTGTTGCGCCCATTTATAGTCGGGCGGTGCCGGGATCTGGAAGTGGGGGGCGTGCGTAAGCACACCGAGGATACAGGCGCCGCGCGCAATCCGACCGACGAGAAGCGGCAGGGCGTCGAATTCGAGGATCACCAGCCATGCGAGCAGGACGCGCGAGATGTAGAAATAGCGGTCACCGTTGACCATGCCGTCGTTCTGCCAGGTGTCGGCGCGCACGCGATACGTGCACGCGAGAGTCACGAGGACGAACGCCGCGACGAGCAGCGCGCGTTGGGGGCGGCGGGCGTCTTTGCGGAGCGCCCAGAGGAGGAGTGGGCCGAGGACGGCGACGGCGACCCACGCATGCGCCCAGGCGGGCCAGGTGCGCACCGGTGCGGGCCCGAGCACGGTCCACGTGACCAGGCGGCTGCCGAGAATCGAGAGGGCCATCAGCGGGCGGAAGGGCTCGCTGCCCGCATGGAGGGTGAGGCTCGCGCCCGAGTGCGTGACGAGCCACGCGGATATTCCGGCGCAGGAGCCGAGAGCGGCGAGCGCGAGGAAATTCGCGGTGGTGCGGGAGCGCCATGCGCGCCAGGCGAAGAGCGGGAGGAAAAGGATCGCGAAGGGGCCGTTCAGACCGACGACGACGAGGATCGCGAGGTCGCCGACGTGTTGCGCCACGGTGCGCGGCGCCGCCGTGAACAAATGAAGCAGGAGAAAAAACGCGGTGACCCACTGTAGGTTCGTCACGTTGATCAGCACTTCGCCGGTGCCGACGACGAGGACGAACGCGAGCATGAGCCAGGGTTTCGCGGGCAATTCGACGCGGCGTGTGGCGAGGCGGGCGAAGAGTGCGACGTGAATCGCGAAGGCCAGACCGTTGTAGATAGCCGGCCACCACGCGACGTCAGCAGTGTGGCTTGCGATC
>JANPIT010000940.1:0-28279 GCA_031425115.1 Opitutaceae bacterium
GAAAGCGGCTTCGGCCGCGAAGGCGGCCGCCAGGGGCTGCTGGATTACTGCAAACTCTCCTGAGCGGAAGGAATTCAGAAGCCAGAAAACCAAGAAACAAACCAGAGACCGGGCCTCCGTTTCATGGCTTCCTGGCTTCTGAATTAATTATTACATGTCCCGACTCCCCATCACCAAGACCCCGAAGCCTTATGTCGGCGGGGCGTTCATTCGCTCCGAGAGCGGACGCACGTTTCCGATCGCGGACGCCGCGGGCGCGTTCTTCGCGAACATTCCCCAGTGCACGCGCAAGGATCTGCGCAACGCCGTCGAGGCCGCCGCGAAGGCCGGCCCGGGGTGGGCGAAGCGCACGGCGTATAACCGCGCGCAGATCCTCTACCGGCTGGGCGAGATGCTCGAGGCGCGGCGTCAGGAGATGGTGGATACGCTGGTGCGCTTCGGCGCCGCCAAAGGGGCGGCGGCAAAAGAAGTCGAGGCCGCGATCGACCGCCTCGTCTACTACGCGGGCTGGGCGGACAAATACGAACAAGTGCTCGGCAACGTTAATCCGGTGGCGTCTCCCCATTTCAACTTCACCGTCACCGAACCAATGGGCGTCATCGGCGTCATCGCGCCCGCGGCCCCGGCGCTGCTCGGGCTGATTTCGCTCGTCGCGCCCGCGATCACGAGCGGCAACACGGTCGTGGCGCTCGCCTCCGAAGCGATGCCGTATCCGGCGATCTTGCTCGGAGAGATGCTCGCGACGAGTGACCTGCCGGGCGGCGTGGTTAATATTTTGACGGGTTTCCGCAAAGAGCTCGTGCCGACCTTTGCCACGCACACGCATTTGCGCGCGATCAGCGCGGCGGGCGTCGGCGCGGACGAGCGCAAGGCGCTCCGGCTCGGCGCGGCGGAGAGCGTGAAGCGCGTCCGGATTGCTGATACGACCGAGGCCGTGGGCTGGTTCGCCGACGGCGCGCAGAGCCTCTACGCGATCCGCGATTTCCTCGAGTTCAAGACGACCTGGCATCCGATCGGGGCGTGAGTTGCCGGAGCCTACGGGCGCGTTTCGAAAAGCGCCCGGTCGCGCTCGACGAAATTTTTCAACTGCCGGGCGCTCGGTAGCGTGATGAGATAGCGGGAGACAAAAAGCTTCTGGCTGAGCCCGGCGGTCGCGTATTCGACCTTGGTGCCGTCCCTGTCGCTGCAAAGCAGGATGCCGACCGGGGGCTGGTCTCCGGCGGCCATCATGTGTTGTTTGAAGTAATTCAGGTAAAAATTCATCTGCCCTGCATCGGCGTGACTGAAGGCGCGGATCTTTAGCTCGAGCAGCACGTGGCAGCGCAGGCGGCGGTGGTAGAATACGAGATCGACGCGATCGTGCTCGTTGCCGACGGTGATACGGAACTGGCGCGCCTCGAAACAAAACCCGGTGCCGAGTTCGAGAAGAAACCCCTGCACGTGATTCAGAAGCGCGGTCTCGAGATCGTTTTCCGAATAGGCGGGCCGATCGGCGAGGCCGGTGAATTCGAGGATGTAGGGATCGCGGATGAGATCCTCAATGGTCGCAGGCGCAGTGGCGGACTGCTGGCGGGCGCGGGCGACGACGGCGCGTTTGTTTTTCGAGAGACCGGTGCGCTCGTAGAGCAGCGAACCGATCTGGCGTTGAAGCTGGCGCACGGACCAAGCGCCGAAGAGGCACTCGTTCTCGTAGAACGCGCGCTTCCATGGATCGTCGAGGCGGAGGAGTTCGATCAGGTGCGTCCAGGAGAACTGGAGAATTTGCTGGGCCTTGAGCGGGGTGGGAAGTTCCGGGTCGGATTTCCGCGCCGCCGTCGTGGAAATTTGTTGGGCGACCAATTCGCCAATCGGTGATTGGCGTTTTCCCGATTTTCTCATCAGCGGTGAGGATTTTGCTGCGACGGAAGATTTGGTCAGCGGCGATGACCGACTCTCCCCGACGTTGGTAAATGGGGCTTCTGAAGATTCGCCAATCAGTGATTGGCGAATTGATTGAGCGGGCAAAAAGCCCGGCACCGACTGGCGAATCTGCGGGTAGGCTTGGTAAAACTGGCGGAAGGTTCGTAGCATGCTGAGGCCCATGCCGCTGATGCCTTGCCGAGCGAGATCCTTGGCTAATCGCTCCAGCAACTTGTCACCATACTTCGCGCGGTCTTCGCCGCCTTGCTCGAATTCGACGACGTAGGCCCCGACGAGCCTGTTTCGGAGGACGAGGCCCTGATTCACCGCCGCCGCCGCGCGTCCGACCGACCGATGAGTGGGCGCGCGCGATGGCGCGCGAAAATAGCTGCCAGAGTTTCGGTTGCCCTTGCCGGGGACTAAAATCTTGATTTTTCCCTCTGACAGACGATGTTTACACGCATCGCCCTGTTTGACCGAATGCTGACGCCTGTCGTCAGAGACTGATGTAGGTCCAAACGGGGCGGTGCCTTTTTCAGGGTTTGACCGCAGTCGGATCGAAGGCGTGGTCCCGCGGAGTGAAGCACCAATGCAGGTAGGGATCATGCCAGCGGCCGCCGGGGAACTCCGACAGTCCCGTGCTGATGCCAATGTTGAACCCCTGTTTGCCCGTCACGCGTTTGATCTCGCCGAGGATGAACTTGTAGAGGCGTTCCTTCGCGACGGTGCGTTTGCCGCGCACCTCTTCGCCGGGAAGCTTGGCGAGGTGTTTGTTGTTCAGGCGAAACGTAATCGAGCCCAACACGACATCGAGCGCCTGCATGACGATGTGATCGTGGGAACGAACCTCCGCGATGGCGGATTCTTCCAAGATGAGACCG
Source organism: Opitutaceae bacterium (assembly GCA_031425115.1). Lineage (GTDB taxonomy): Bacteria > Verrucomicrobiota > Verrucomicrobiia > Opitutales > Opitutaceae > ER46. Next base: position 2,781 of record JANPIT010000940.1, read on the forward strand.
CCGGCGGCGCGAATCGTCTTGGTGTCGGGCAGCCCGCGCACGAAGCCTTTGAACTTGGCCACCTGTTCGCGGGTATCGCCGATTTCGTCGAGATAGATGCGCAGTCGCGGGGGCTTCGCGTGCGACGGCAGGTGCGCCAGCCCGAAACCGTGTTTGAGAAACTGGTAGTAGAGCAGGTAGTAGCTGTCGCCCATTTGCTCGGGCGTCAGTCCGACGGGCGCCCGGGCGTTGTGCGTGAACATGACGCGCAGGAAAATGCGGCGTGATGCAATCTGATCGAAGAACGCGGTGATAAATCGCTCGTAACGTTCGACGACACCCGGACCGGCCTTCTCCCACTTGATTTCGCTGGTCAGCCCGAGTCGCTCCCGTTGGTCAAGCAGCGTGAGTTCGACGGTCCGCAATTGGGACGCAGGCACGCGGGCGCCGCCGTAGAAATTGGAATAGAAAGGCCCGCGCCGATCGGACTCGTCACAGAAGAGGATGTATTCCTTTTCGTTGAGCGGCGGCATGGCGGGGAGAAAAACGGCTCGCGGGTGGGGCGTCAAAGCGAGGGAGCGGGCGTGGGGGGCGGCGGTTGGAGAAAGTCTTCCCAACTAATCCAACCCTTCGTCAGATAGTATTTTCGAGCGTCAACAGGAACATCAGGAGCCTCTGACCTGTGGGTGCTGACCCAACCACGCCAGGCCACGGCATTTTTGAGACGCTTTTTCCGAGCAAATTCTCGGGCTTCTTCGTAGGGGAGGAAGTTGCTTTCAAATGGCGCTGGTCGATCGTGTCCTAGCCAATCACCCCATCCTTTCCATTCGTCGGGGTAAGCGCGGTGGGTGAGCGTGGCGTCGGCATCGCTGCGGTATTTCGCCTGGACGGCCCAGAATTCGCCGGCGTGGGTGCGAGCGAGCAGATCGATGCCTTCGTCGCGGGGCGGGAAATTCAGGCGGACGCGGAGATCGGCGGGGACCTCGTGGTGGAACCAGACGTCGGCGAGTTTGGTGCGGTATTTCGGATCGAAGCGGAAGTAGTGGCGGACGACGTGCTCGAAAGCCGTGCCGCGCTCGCCTTCCTGCACCGTAGCAGCGCGGGTGCAGAACGTTTCCCAGGAATCGATGGGGGCGAAGAACTCCGGGGACAGCATGGCGGGGTGAGGCGAGGGCGTGACGGCATTCGGGATACACGAGGCCGCGGCGGAAGCGCCAGAGTGATCCGTTTGTCGCGTGCGAGTGTCCGCCATCGCTTGACGTGGTGCGCGTGGGCCTCGCACGATGCGCCGTCGCTGCGAACGACCCCTACCTCATGCTCCGCTTCACTGTCGCGCTGTTTCTGGGCGCATTCCTGACCGTTGCTCAACTGGCCGGTGCCCCCACTCCCGAGGAGACGCGGGCGCAGCGCTGGGTCGCCGATCCGAGCTACAAGGCCGCGGTCGCCGCCTTCGATCGCGACTTCGAACAGTTCGTCTCCGACCTCGTCGCGTTGACGGAAATTCCGGCGCCGCCGTTTGGGGAAGGTCCGCGGGCGCAGGCCTACGCGAAACGCTTGAAAGAGGTCGGCCTCGAAGAGGTCACGATTGATGCCGAAGGGAATGCGCTCGGGCTGTGGCGCGGGCGGGGCGGCGCGCCGCTGCTGGCGGTCGCGGCGCACCTCGACACCGTTTTTCCGGCCGGCACCGATGTGACGGTGAAGCGCGTCGGCACCACGCTGCGCGCTCCCGGCGTCGGCGACGACACGCGCGGGCTCGCTTTCCTGCTCGCAGTGGCGCGGGCCATGAAGGCGGCACGCGTCGAGACGGCGGGAGATATTCTTTTCATCGGCAACGTCGGCGAGGAAGGGCCCGGCGATCTGCGCGGCACGCGTTTTCTTTTCAACCAGAGCCCGTGGAAAAACAAAATCGCGCGGTTCATCACGATCGACGGGCGATCGAACGACATGATCACGAATGGCGCGCTAGGGAGTATCCGCTATCGCGTTACGTTCAAGGGCCCGGGCGGACACAGCTGGGGCGCGTTTGGCCAGGTAAGTCCGGCGTTTGCGCTGGGCAACGCCATCGCGAAGCTCGGCAAGGTCGTGGCTTCGAAGCAGCCGAAGGTTTCTTACAACGTGGGTATCGTGAGCGGCGGCACTTCGGTGAACTCGATCCCCTTCGAAGTCGCGATGGAGGTCGACATGCGGTCGGTGTCGCCGGTGGAACTGAAAAAAATGGATGCGACGTTCAAGCAGATCGTCGACGACGCGGTGGCGGAAGAAAACGCGGCGCGGCAGACGACGTTCGGTAAAATCACCGCCGAGGTGAAGATGATCGGCGAACGGCCGTCGGGCACGACGTCGCCGGATACGCCGCTGCTCAAACAGGTCGCGGCTACGATGAAGAGTTTCGACAAGGTCGCGATTTGGGAAACGAGCAGCACCGATGCGAACATCCCGATCAGCCTCGGCATCCCGGCGTTTGCGATGGCCTCGCAATCGGCGAATCGGGGCGGTCGTTCGCACTCGCTCGATGAATGGACCGATGTCGAGAAACCGGCCGCCGTGAAGGATTTTGCCCTGGCGTTGGCCGTGCTGCTGAGTGTGGCGGATTCGCCGTGAGTTGGGCATTTGTCGGGGAGCTTGCGGGGGGGGCAGGTATCGTCCGTCGGAGAATGGGCGATTTCCCCGGGCACGGCGTAAGCAACCGCCCCGGTTGTGAGCGGTCCAACCCCTCATGCCCGCCGCCCCAGCCAGCTCCCGTTTCGTTCATCGCGTCCGCTCCTGGCCGCGGCGCACGGTCATCACCGTGGTGGTTATCGTTGCTGTCCTCGTCGCCGCGCGCCTCGCGCTCCCGTTCGTCGTCAAGAAGCAGGTGAATGAGCGGCTCGCGGCGATTCCGGGCTACTGGGGGCAAGTCGGGGACGTGGGGATCGCCCTGTGGCGGGGTGCCTACAAATTGGATGACATCAGCGTCTTCAAGGTCGACGGTGCGGTGCGCGAGCCGTTTTTCGCAGCGCAGCGCGTCGATTTCTCCGTGGCGTGGCGCGAACTCTTTCGCCGCAAGATCGTCAGCGATATTCGGGTGACGCGGCCAGAGCTGAACTTCGTTGCAGCTGGAACCGCGAGTCAGAAGGATCTCGACCGACGCTGGCAGGCCGTGATCCAGGACATCTTCCCGCTCGAGATTACGCAGCTTGAAGTGACGGACGGTCTCATCCGCTACCGCGATCTGACGAAGAAGCCGCACGTCGATCTCTTTATCCGCAACACGCAGGTGCTCGCGACCGGCCTGCGCAATCGCGCGGACGAGGCCGGCGAGGAATTCCCCGCGAGAATAAATATCGAGGGCGACAGCCTGGGCGGCGGCCGGCTCACGCTCGCGGTCGAGGCAAATCCACTGGCGGATCAGCCGCATTTTCACCTGAGCGCGAAACTCGATAAAGTGAACCTGCCCGACCTGAACGAATCACTCCGCGCTTACGCTAACGTCGACGTGGGCCGCGGGACGTTTCGGATGGCGGCGGAAATGGCGGGCAAGGACGGTGGCTTTCAGGGCTACGTGAAACCGTTTTTCGAGGATCTCGATTTCAAGAACATCGAGGACCGCCAGAAGGGTGTCTTCTCGCGCGTCTGGGAGACGGCTGTGCAAGGCCTCGCGTGGCTGGTGAAGAACAAGGCGCGCGATCAGGTGGGCACCCGCATCCCGTTCGAAGGGCGTTTCGGCGATGCGAAAATGGGCTTGGGCACGACGATCGCGAATCTGTTTCGGCACGGATTTATCCGCGCATTCAATCCCACGATCGAAGGCTCAGTGCAGGCGGGCAACATCCTGCCGAGCGGGGGCAGTGCTGACGGCAAGAAAGTGGCTGCGACCAAGGAGGACGATCCAACGAAGGCCGCCGCAGCGGCCACGCCGCGGGGCGAGCCGCGCAAGAAAGAGTGAGCGATCGGCGAGTTGCACGAGCGCGACCATAATGGCCGCGGCGGTCGAGGACGCAGTGGAATGGCTTCCCTGCGTTGGCTCCAACCGCTCATCCCTCGGTCGCGTCCGCTCATCCGTTCCCTTTTGCACCGGCGCTGGCGCGCCCCGTAGTGTGGGCGCCGATGACCGTTCCGCCCGCCACCACCACCGTCGTGCTCGAGGATTCCGCGCGCCGGGAACGGGCGAAGATGCGATTTTACGTGTTCTGTCAGAGCCTGGGATGGGGCGGATTTTTGGCGCTGAATCTGGTTTTTTTCGCGGCGTTTCGCGACGCCCCGACCGGCGATCCGCGTCCGCCGAGCGTGATTATCTGTTCGATCATCATGGTCGCGGCGCTGGGGTTGCTCGTGACGCACTATACGCGACCGTTGATCGCGCGGTGGGGTTGGAAGCAACTCGGGTGGCGCGCGCTGACTCCGCGGTTGTTCGCGCTCGCGGCGGGCCAATCAGCGGTGTGGAGCGGCATCGGTTTTGGTTACAGCCTCCTGCTGCACGCAATCGTCGATACCCCGTGGCCCACGAAATACAGCCCCGCGCTCTTGTTCACGATCAGCTGGGTGCAGGGCATGTTTCTCCTCTGTGGCTGGCTCTGTGTTTATTTTTTCTACCACCTGTTCGATCGCTACAATCGGCTGCAGATTGAACAACTGCGGCTGGCGGCACACGTGAAGGAGGCGGAATTGCGCGCGCTGAAATCGCAGGTGAATCCGCATTTCATCTTCAACTCGCTCAACTCCCTTCGCGCGCTGATCGAGGAGAATCCGGCGCGGGCGCGGCAGGCCGTCACCCAACTCGCCAACCTGCTGCGCTACTCGCTGCAGTCGGCGCAGTCGGAAACGGTGCCGTTTGAAGACGAACTGCGGGTGGTGAACGACTACCTCGCGCTCGAGCAGGTGCGGCACGAAGAGCGGTTGCAGGTGCGGCTGGATATCGATCCCGCGACCCTGACCCTGGCGGTGCCGCCGCTGCTGTTGCAGACGCTCGTTGAGAACGCGGTGAAATACGGGATCTCGACGCGGCCGGAAGGCGGGGAAATCGTGATCATCGCGCGCTGCGAAGATGGTCAACTGCACCTGCGGGTGATCAATCCGGGCGAGTTGCCTGCGGCCGGTGGCGTCGCGAAGGACACGGGTGCCATGGCGTCGACGGGCCTCGGTTTGAAGAATGCCGCTGAGCGGCTGCGGATGTTTTTCGGAGATCGCGCGCGGCTGCAGTTGCGCGCGGAAGGCGATTCGCGCGTGGTGGCCGAGGTATTTATTCCAGTGCAGATGGCCCGCGCATGAAAGCCCTCCTCGTCGATGATGAACGGCTGGCGCGCAGTGAGCTGCGACGTCTCCTGGCGGCGTTTCCTGACATCGTGCTGGCCGGAGAGGCGGCGAACGCGAAGCAGGCGCGCGAACAGATCGCGGCACTGCAGCCGGATTTGATTTTCCTCGATGTGCAGATGCCGGGCGAAACGGGGATGAAGTTACTCGAATCGCTCGAGCCGCCGGTGCCGCACGTCATCTTCACGACGGCCTACGACGAGTTTGCAGTGAAGGCGTTCGAGCTGAACGCGCTCGATTATTTGCTGAAGCCGGTCGATCCCACGCGGCTGGCAGGCGCGATCGAGAAACTGCGCAGCAAGGTCAATGGCGCCGCCGACGAAGCGCCGCTTAACAAGGTCGTGCCGCGCGATCGGTTGGCGGCGGAGGACAAAGTCTTCGTGCGTGAGGGCGATCACTGCTGGTTCGTCGAGGTGAAGTCGATTCGGCTGCTCGAGAGCGAGGGCAACTACACGCGCGTGCATTTCGACACCGCGCAGCCGCAGCTTTTCCGCTCGCTCAACGCGATGGAGGAGCGACTCGACCCGAAATATTTTTTCCGCGCGAATCGCCGGCAAATCATCAATCTCGCCTGGATCGACAAGATCGAGCCGTGGTTCAGCGGTGGCCTGCTGGTGCACCTCAAGGGCGGCGCCAAAGTGGAACTCAGCCGCCGGCAGGCGCAGGAATTCCGCGAGAAGATGAGCCTATGAAAAACGCGAAGCCCTCGGAAAATGTAGAAATCATGAAGTCAGGAACGAAGGCCGGTGCCTGTTTCCCGCTTTCCTGATTTCCACATTTAACCGTGTTTGGATTGTTCCCCATCCCATGATCGAAGCGCACAACCTGACGAAGACTTTCAAGGACAAGAAGCGTGGTGAGATCCACGCGGCCGAAGCGATTTCGTTCCGCGTGCCGGTGGGTCAAATTTACGGACTGCTCGGGGCGAATGGCGCGGGCAAGACGACGACGCTGCGCATGCTGGCCACGCTGCTCAAGCCGACGTCGGGCAGTGCGCAGGTCGCGGGCTTCGACGTCGTGACCCACTCGCAACAAGTAAGGGCCAACGTGGGTTTCCTCGCAGCCAGCACCGCGCTTTACGGGCGGCTCACCGCGCGCGAGACCATGGCGTATTTCGGCAAGCTCAACGGCATCGCGGCAGCGGAAATCAAGGCGCGGACGCAGCGGTTGGCCGACGAGCTCGACATGCACGAATTCCTCGATCGGCGGTGCGACAAGTTTTCCACTGGCATGAAACAGAAGACGTCGATCGCGCGGACGTTGATCCACGATCCGGCGGTGATGATCTTCGATGAGCCGACGCTGGGCCTGGATATCATGGCGGCGCGGACCATCGTGAAATTCGTCCGCGAGTGCCGCAGCCGGGGCAAGACCGTGATCTACTCGACGCACATCATGAGCGAGGTCGAGAAACTGTGTGATGTGATCGGGATCATCCACAACGGCCGTCTGCTCGCGGAAGGCACCCTCGCCGAATTGCGGGTGCGCTATGGCGAGCAGGAGATGGAGGAGATTTTCGTGAAGGCCGTCGGCGGGGAGACCTCAAAATGAACTGGACCAATATTCTGACGATTTACGGCAAGGAGCTGCGCGACATGCTGCGGGATCGGCGCACGTTATTGTCGATGATCGTGATTCCGACGCTGCTAATGCCGGCGATCATCGGGGTGATCGGCTTCATCATGTTCAAGGTCGTGCGCCAGGCGCGTGCCACCGCGCCGACGGTGATGATCGTGGGAGGCGAAGACTCGCCGAAGGCACGGGCTGCATTTGAGGCCAACGACAAGATCAAGTTTGTGCCCATGGCCGCAGACTGGCGCGGGCAGATTTCCGACAAGAAACTGCGGGCCGCCGTCGAGATTCCCGCGGGCTTTGATGCCGCACTCGAGCGAGGCGATGCCGCCACGGTGAAGATCTACAATTACGAAGGTGAGATGCGTTCAGGCATCGCGGTCGGTGAGGTGCGACGCTTTTTCACCGACTATCGGGACAAAGTCATCACCGCGCGACTGGAGGGCCGCGGTTTGCCGGCCACGTTCGTGAAGCCCTTCGAAGTAAGAACGGAGAATGTCGCCCCGCCGGAAAAGGTCGGCGGCAACGTGATCGGCGGGATCATTCCCTACATGTTTCTGCTGCTGTGTTTCACCGGCGCGATGTATCCCGCGATGGACTTGACCGCGGGCGAGAAGGAGCGCGGCACGATGGAAACGATTCTGTGCAGCCCCGTGTCGCGGCTCGATCTGGTGCTGGGCAAGTTCTTCATGGTGCTCACGGCCTCGCTCAGCACGGTGGTCTTTTCGATGATCTCGATGGGACTGACGTTCATGATCGGCGGCAGCGTGATGGCGAACATGTCGGGCACGGGTGCAGCGGTGCGGGCGGCCGGTGCGGCGCCTGGGACCGCGGCCATGCTCCCGTCGCTCGACCCGCTTGGCCTGCTGGCCGTGCTCGGGATGGTGGTCCCCATGGCGGTTTTCTTCTCCGCCATCCTGCTCACGATCTCTCTCTTCGCGAAGAGCTTCAAGGAAGCGCAAAGCTATGTCTCGCCCCTGATCATCCTGATCGTGCTCCCGGCGGTCGTCGGCATGTTGCCCGGGGTGGAGCTGAATACGCGACTGGCGTTAGTGCCCATCCTTAATGTGTCGCTCGTATCCAAAGAGTTGGTATCCGGCGTGTGGCAGTGGGACTACCTCGCGTTGATTTTTGGCTCCTCCTGCGTTTACGCCGCGATCGCGCTCGGACTCGCCGTGAAGATGTTCAACCGCGAGGACGTAATCTTCCGGACGTAAAATTCGTCCCAAACTGCGAGTAGGCCTTTATGGACGGGTAAAGGTGGGGTAAAAGCCCCGGTCACCCGTAGCGCGGACGGAAGGAAAAGCTTATGGTGAGGTCGCAGTAATCAGACGCCCTACCATGAACTCAACGATCACGTTTCCCCCGGCCGAACCCAGTTTGAAACTCTCACGGACCCCTGCCGAAAAATGGGCCGCGAGCTTGGCGGAAGAACGCCGCCGATTACAGGAGGACCACGACGCCCTCCGCGAGCGCGAACAGAATCTCCGCGACTACGAATCGAGGCTCCGCAGTTTGCAGGCCGAGATTGAATCCGGGCGGACGGCGCCCGTCGCGGCCACGAGCAGTAACGTCGGCCGCCCCGTGACTGCGCTGTATACGCGTCCGTCCAGCCAGGTGCCGTTTCAGGAAGACACCGTGCTGCAAGGCGCGTGGGAGAAACTGCACCGCTCGCGTGAGATTCTGGAGGCGGAGCAAAAAAACCTGCGCGACGATCGCATCGCGGTCCGCGAGCTCGAGGTGCAGGTGAAAAAACGGGAGGAACTCGTAGCTGTGCGCGAGCAGGCACTCGAGGAGCGCGCGGCGCTGATCGCGGAAGCGGCGCCTTGGCCCGAGCCGATGGCGGGCGAGCATACAATGTCTGCGGTGACGAAACTGACCCGCGGCCCGTTCAACATGGCGCGCTCGGTTTTCGGCGGGAAGAAGTAATTTCCATGTTGCGCCGTCACGCACGGCGCAGCGGAGGCAGAAGAGCGGCGGCCACGAGGTCGCCGCTTTTTTTTGCGATGCCGGCGTGGCGCGTGCGGAAAAATCCGCTTGCGCCGTGCGCGCGGGCGTCCCATCTCATCGGCGCGATGAATTCTTCCCTCCACGTCTGCGCTACTGCCTTGGTCAAAATGACGATGGTTAAACGCGCACGCTGGCACGGGTCGGCTTGGCGACGATGGTCCTGCGCAACACAACCTGCGCACCGAGGCTGAAAAAGCCCGCTGATTACCACCGCCAAGCCCGACTCACCCGAGTCGGGCTTTTTGTTTTTCCCCTTTTCCACCCTGTGTCCCGCGCCTCGTCCCACCTCCCGCCATGCCCGCTATCGCTCCTGCTCCCGCTCCCAGCCCCCGGATAGGCCTCGCGCCTAGCCCGGAGATCGAACTGCCCTCGATCTCCTTCTTCGGTCGTTCACTCGCTGAATATGCCCAGTTCTTCGCGCTCGATCTCGCCGCGTTGAAAGGCCGCGATGTGCTCGATGTCGCGGCCGGCCCGTCGTCGTTCGCCGCGGAAGCGTGCGCGCGCAAGATCAACGCCGTGGCGGTCGACCCGCTTTACAGCGAGTCGCCCGACGCCCTCGCGGGGCGGATCGCGCGGGATTACGATGCGATGTTCACGCAGATGCGCGCGAAGCGGCGGCTGTTTCGGTTGAAGGCATTTCCCTCGATCGACGCGGCGGAACTGGACCGGCGCGGCGCGGCTCAGCGGTTTCTGGCCGATTACGAGACGCACTTCATCCACAACCGCTATGTGGCCGGCGCGCTGCCGCGGCTGCCGTTTTTCGACGGCACCTTCGATCTGGTGCTCGGTGCGCATCTCCTTTTCACCTACGCGGCGCGGTTCGATTTCGACTGGCACCTCGCGGCGTGTCGCGAATTGGTGCGCGTGAGCGCGGGCGAGGTGCGCATTCATCCGCTTTGCGGGCTCGATGGAAGACCATATCCCGGCCTCGCGCGGTTGCGGCGCGAGCTGCGTGCGGGTGGCATTGCGAGCGACGTCGTAGCGGTGGACTACGAATTCTTCCTCGGGGCGAATTCGATGCTCGTGCTGCGGAGGGCGGCTTCATGAGCGCGCCCGGGGAGTTGGCGAGCACGCCTGAGCCGCCGTATTACGCGGTGATTTTCACATCGAAACGTGCCGACGACGACGGCCGCGCTTATGGCGTGATCGCGCAGCGGATGGTGGACCTCGGTTCGCGTTACGACGGTTTCCTCGGCATCGAGAGCGCTCGGGGGGCGGATGGCGTGGGCATCACCGTGAGCTATTGGCGCGACGAAGCGGCGATCCTCGCGTGGAAACGCGACACCGAGCATGAGAAAGCGCAGCGCGCCGGGCAGCATTCGTGGTATGCCGACTACCAGGTGCGCGTGGCGAAAGTGGAACGCGCGTATGGGAAGCTGGAGGCTTAGTTTTTGGACCGGATTGGAGAGTCCATGAACAATCGGATCTGGAAATCAGGAACTCAGGAAAAGGCACTACAACCTACAGATTTCGGCCGTTTGCTGCTGCTTCTTCCTGATTTCCTAAGTTCCAGATTTTTCCTCTCTGTGCTCTGAGCGGCTCTTAATCCTGTGAATCCGGTTAGATCTGTTTAGAAACTCGGCGCGTGCTTTTTCCTCAACACATCATCGCCCGCAAACGCGACGGCCACGCGCTTACGCGCGAGGAGATCGCCGCATTTGTGCGCGGTGCCACCGATGATTCGTGGGCTGATTATCAACTCAGTGCGTTGCTCATGGCGATTTACCTGCGGGGTATGACCCCCGAGGAAACGGCGCACTACACCGATGCGATGATGCGGTCCGGCGTGGTGGCGGATCTGTCCGCGGTCCCCGGGATCAAGGTCGACAAGCACTCGACCGGTGGCGTCGGCGACAAAGTTTCCATTCCGCTCGCGCCAATGGTCGTCGCCTGCGGAGTGCCCGTGCCGATGATCAGCGGTCGCGGCCTCGGCCACTCCGGTGGCACGCTGGACAAGCTCGAGTCGATCCCGGGGTTTCGCACGGATCTGTCGTTGGACGCCTATCGTGCGCAGGTGGCGAAGATCGGTTGCGCGCTGATTGGCCAGACCAAGGATCTGGCGCCGTCCGACAAAAAACTTTACGCGCTGCGCGACGTGACAGCGACGGTGGAGTGCATCCCGCTCATTTGCGGTTCGATTCTCGCGAAGAAGCTGGCGGAGGGCATCGATGCACTTGTGCTCGACGTGAAATTTGGCCGCGGCGCGTTTATGAAAACAACGGCCGAGGCGAGGCAGCTCGCGGAGGCCTTGGTGAGCGTGGGGCGAGCAGGAGGAAAAAAAGTGCGAGCCCTACTCACCGCGATGGATCAGCCCTTGGGTCGCTCGGTGGGCAATGCGCTCGAAGTGGCTGAATCAATCGCGTGCCTGCGCGGGGAGGGGCCCGCGGATCTGATGGAGGTCACCTATGCGCTCGGGTCGCACATGTTGATTCTCGGAGGCGTGGCGAGGGATGAACGGGACGGCCGCGCACAGCTCGAACGCGTCGTGCGCGACGGCAGTGCCCTGGCCAAGCTCCGGGAAATCGTGGTGGCGCAGGGCGGCGATGGACGCGTGATCGACGATCCGATGCGGCTGCCACAAGCCCGCTTCAAGTCGGCGCTGGCTGCGCCGGCAACGGGTTTTGTCGCGGAGGTTGATGCGATGGCCGTGGCCCTCGCCGCGCTGCGCCTCGGCGCGGGGCGGGCGAAGGCGAGCGATGCGATCGACCCCGCGGTGGGCGTGAGCGACCTGGTGAAAATCAGTGAACGCGTGGAGCAAGGTCGCCCGCTCTGCGTGATCCACGCGAATGACGAAGGCGCCCTCGCGGCGGCCCGCGAGCGGTTGGTCAAAGCGTTCGCGTTGAGCGAGCGGCCCGTCGCGGCGCCGGTGTTAATCGCCGGCGTGATCGAGTAAGCGCAGGGGCGGACGTGCGGCCGCAGTCTTACTCTTCCATCTCGGCCAGCTTCGTCGCCGCGTCTTCCCACGCCGTCGTGGCCGCGTTGATCTGATCGACGATGGTGCTCAGCTCGCGATTGAGGTGATGAAATTTTCCCTTGTCGGCGTAGGTCTCGGGCGCCTCGAGTGCGGCAGTGATCTCGGCCTGCTTGGCCTCGAGCTCGACCACTTTTTTCTCCATCTGGCCGACCTGCTCGCGGAATTTACGGATCTCGTTCGGGCTGGCCTTGGCCTGCGCCGGAGCCGCGGGCGCCTTCGCGACCGGCGCCGATGCCTTTTGCTGCACTGGCCGCGCGTCGGTGAAACCCGCGGTGAGGGCGGCGCGGGCATCGCCGGCCTTCGACTTATCCAAATAGTAATCGTAATCGCCAGCGTAGGGCGTGAGCCGGCCGCTGTGCACGTGCAGCACGTTGCTGGCGAGCGCGCGGATGAAATGCACATCGTGACTGATGAAGATGAGCGTGCCTTCGTAAGCCTTCAGCGCGCCGATCAGCGAGTCGATCGACTGGATGTCCAAGTGCGTGGTCGGCTCATCCATCAGGAGGAAATTCGGCGGCTTCACCAGGATGCGGGCGAGCGCGAGGCGGGATTTTTCACCGCCGGAGAGGACGGTGACGGGCTTGTGCACGTCGTCCTTGCGGAAGAGAAACGCGCCGAGGATGGCGCGCGCTTGCTGCTCAGTGAGCTGGTTCTCATTGGTCCGCAGCTCCATCACGTTTTCGAACACCGTCGAACCGGCGCTCAAATTATCGAGTCGGTTCTGCGCGAAGTAACCCTGCACCACATTGCTGCCTAGCTCCATCTTGCCGCCCTGGATCGGGAGCACGCCGGCGAGGATCTTGAGGAGCGTGGATTTGCCGGCGCCGTTCGGGCCGACGAGGACGATGCGCTGGCCGCGTTCGGCCCTGAAGTTGAGATCCCGATACACGACGTGAGTGCCGTAGGACTGCTGCACGTGCTCGAGCTCGACGACCTTGAGGCCGGAGCGCGGGGGCTGCGGGAACTTGAAATTGATCCGCTTCAGCTCCTCGTGCGGCTCCTCCACGGCGACATCCTGCAGACGCTCGATCTGTTTCTCCTTCGACTTGGCGCGGGAAGCCATCGAGGCCTTGGCGCCGAAACGGTCGACGAATTTCTGGAGATGCGCGATCTCGCGTTGTTGGTTTTTGAATAGCTGGGCCTGCTGCGATTTGCGCGCCTCTTTTTCCTGGAGGAAATTGTCGTAGTTGCCGTGGTAGTAATGGAGCGCCCCGGCGCGAAGCTCGAGCATGCCGGTGCAGAGCGCATTGAGGAACGCGCGATCGTGCGAGATGACGACCAGGCCGCCGGGATAACGGATGAGATACTCCTGAAACCAGAGCAGCGCTTCCAAATCCAAATGATTGGTCGGCTCGTCGAGCAGCAGCAGCGCGGGCTCGGCGACGAGCAAGCGCGCGAGATGCGCCCGCATGACCCAGCCGCCGGAAAACGTTTTGGCGAGCTTGTCGGCATCGCCTTCCTTGAAGCCGAGGCCGGAGAGAATTTTTTTCGCCCGCGGTTCGAGGGTGTAGTCGATGTCGTAGTCGTCGTCGGTCGGCTCGAGTTTTTTGCCGCTGGTGGCGATATGGAGGATCGTTTCGTCGCCGGCGGGCGCGCTTTCCTGGGGCAGAAAGCCGAAATCGGCGCCGCGCTCCCATTCGATCGTGCCGGTGTCGGGCTTCTCCTCGCCGAGGATGAGATTGAAGAGCGTGGATTTGCCCGCGCCGTTGGGCCCGACGAAGCCGAGTCGATCGGTGCGCGCAATGAAGAGCGACACGTCGGCAAAGAGTTCGCGGGTGCCGTAGGACTTGGAAACGTCGGCGATGGTGAGCATCGGAACCGGCTAAAAGACCGACTCCCAGGCGCGGCGTCAATCGTGGGGTTCGGATCGTTTTTTATTGGGTCTCGCAAGGCCGCAAAGCCGCCAAGGGCAAACGGCGGGGCGCGGTTCATTCTGATAGCCGAATTCTTTGCGGCTTCGCGCCTTTGCGAGAGAGATAAAAAAAACTACCGCACGGTCGTCAGAGCGATGCAGCCCGCCACGGCGATGACACCGCCGAGAATCGCGCGCTTGGTCGGCCGGTCACCCTCGAGCCAGAAGGCGATGGGGATCGAGAGCAGCGGTGCGGTCGCGGCGATCGGCAACACGATGCCGCTGGGCGAGGTCGCCAGTGCCCACTGATAACAGCCCACGCCAATAACCGGCCCGGCAAACCCGGCCCCGAGAATCCAGCGGACGCCGTGGCGCCGAGTCGGAGCCGCCGCGTCGCGCGGCATCCGGTTCAGGATCCGCAGCACAAGGAACAGCGCGGCGGTGAACACGAGGCCCGCGAGGATGCGCTGATAGGCGGCGGTGATCCCGAACGCCGCTTGCTGGGTGATCTCGCCCGCGGCATCGGCGACAGTCACGCCCTTGCGGCTCACGAGCGCGCCGAAGCCCTGGCCGCACGCGGCGACGAACCCGAAGAGGAACCCGATGGGGCGCACGCGCACGCGCGGTGGGCTCGATTTGCCGGGGGTGATCGCGACGGCCACGCCGGTCAGGATCAGCATGCCCAGCAACACCTGCGTGGCGGTGAGCTTTGTGCCGAGCCAGAGCCACTCCCCGAGCGCGGCGAGCGGGGCCGCGAGACATTGCGTCATCAACACGGTGATCCGTGAGCCGAGCAGCGGGAGCGCGGCGTAAACGCCGATATCGCCCAAGCCCATGCCGATCACGCCGCTGAGCAGGAACCATCCGACGCTTTCGCTGCCGAGTCCGCCGCCGACCGTGTGAGCGAATGCGCCCAAGACGATGACCGCCACCACGAGCCGGCCGAGATTGGCGCGCACCTGGCCATTGGCGCGCACGCTGTGGCTGGCGCAGGTGGCGTTGAGCGCGAAGAAGAACGCGGCGAGAAAGGCGGGCAGCATCGGAGCGAGCACAGGGAAAGTAAGATCACCCCGGAATAGAATCCCTATCTTGCGCGCGACCGGTGCAGTGCTGCGCTGCCGGAGCCACGACAATCGGGCTGCGGTTCACTGGTTGGGCTTTTGGGCGGCGCGGGTTCGCGAAGATTTTCCTTTTTTCTCCGGCGGAGATCCTCACCTTCGCGCTTATATGAAAGCGAAACGTCAGACCAAACGCCCTGAAGACATCAACGCCGCGCTCGCCGCCAAGAAGGGGCCGGTCTCGAAGTTTCTCGCGACGAACTATCATCATTTCAACGCCGCGGCGCTGCTCGATTCCGCCAAGGGCTACGAGACGCACCTCGCCGCGGGCGGGAAAATGCTCGTGACTCTCGCGGGCGCGATGTCGACCGCCGAGTTGGGTATCTCCCTCGCGGAAATGATCCGGCAGGACAAGGTCCATGCGATCGTCTGCACGGGCGCAAATCTCGAAGAGGACATCTTCAATCTCGTGGCGCATGACTACTACGAGCGCGTGCCGAACTACCGCAATCTGACGAACGCGGATGAGGAGAAACTGCTCTCGCGGCACATGAATCGCGTGACCGACACGTGCATCCCCGAGATGGAGGCGATGCGCCGGATCGAGACCGTCGTGCTCGACGAGTGGGTGAAGGCGGACAAGGCGGGCGAGCGTTATTTCCCGCACGAGTTCATGTATAAAATCCTCCGCGGCGGTAAGCTGAAGAAGAGCTACCAGATTGATCCAAAAAATTCATGGATGCTGGCCGCGTGTGAGAAAAACCTCCCGATGATTGTGCCGGGCTGGGAGGACGCGACGCTGGGCAACATGTATGCGGGGCACGTGATCAGCGGCGACGTGAAGAATGTGCACACCGTGCGCACCGGCATTGAATACATGACGTGGCTGGCGGAGTGGTATACGAAGAACGCGAAGAAGCTGCGCAACGGCGAGGGCTCGATCGGATTTTTCCAAATCGGCGGCGGCATCGCGGGTGATTTTCCGATCTGCGTCGTGCCGATGCTGCATCAGGACTTGCAGCGCACCGGAGTGCCGCTGTGGGGTTATTTCTCGCAGATCAGCGATTCGACCACGAGCTACGGAAGCTATTCGGGCGCGGTGCCGAACGAGAAGATCACGTGGGGTAAACTCGCGGGCAGCACGCCGAAGTTCATTGTCGAGAGCGATGCCACGATCGTCGCGCCGTTGATCTTCGCCTGGGTGCTCGGGCAGTGAGAGTGGGGCGGAAGTCGCCGGGAGGTAGCGCGGGTTGAGCCCCGCGCACCGTGGCGGCCGGAGTTCGATTTACCGCTCGCGGGCGGCTCCGTGCGCGGCTGAACTCCCTCACGCGCGTGAAAGGTGAGACTCCAGATCCGATTGTCCGTCGCTGGTTAAAGATTGGGGGAGGTGCGCTGTTTGGCTTGGCGGTCGCGGTGTTGATCGGCCGTTTTACGGGGCAGACGTGGTTGGTCACGCTGGTGCCGAATGCGTCCCCGATGGCGTTTCCTACGGTG
This sequence comes from Opitutaceae bacterium, assembly GCA_031425115.1. Taxonomy (GTDB): domain Bacteria; phylum Verrucomicrobiota; class Verrucomicrobiia; order Opitutales; family Opitutaceae; genus ER46. The sequence goes on from JANPIT010000940.1 coordinate 19,009, forward strand.
GTGGCGCTGCTGCTCGGAGGGGCGGCTCTTTTTACCCACGGCCGAGAACAGCCGCGCCCGGCGCGCCTGCTGGCAACCCTCCTCGTGCTGTTCGGCGCGGGCACGCTCGCGCTGTATGCGTTGGCGGAGCCGCTGGGATTTCAGCGCTTCGTCTACGATCCGTTGCGCCCGGTTATTTCCCAAGGCGTCGGATTCGACGGCCGGATGTCGCCCGGTGTCGCGTTGGCGACATTGTTGCTGGGGGCGGGACATTTGTTGCTGGCCGCGCGCCGATTGCGACCGGTGTTGGCGGCGACGGTGGTCGCATTGTTGCTGGCGATATCACTGCTCGCGGCAATCAGTTATCTGACGGATCTGCGCCTGGCGGTCCGTTGGTGGCGCTACACGGCGATGGCGGTGCACACGGCGGGGGGATTCCTTGCGGCGGCGGCGGTGCTTTTCTTTTGGTTGATGCGCCGGATGGCGGGCGCGGAAAAAATCGCCACACGCACCCTGCCGTTTTTCGTCGGCGCCGGCACCGTGGTGCTGGTGCTCGGGGCCGTGGTGTTGGTAAGCAACGAACAGCGGCTGGCGGCAACGCGCGCGGTGACGCGCACGATCGAAGTGGAGGGTGCGATCGACCGGTTTATTTCCAGCGTGGCGCGCTTGGAATCGTCGACTCGCGCGTTCGCGTTGACGGGTGACGAGCGCTATCTGGAGCGCATCCAGGTGCATCGCGCCAGCACCACGGCGACGGCCGACGCGTTGGTGCGTCTGACGGCGGGCGACCCTCCGCAACACGCGCGAGCGCTCGCGCTGCGTCCGCTGATCGAGCGAAAATTTGCGGTCAACGACGAGCAGGTGCAGGCGCGGCGGGTGGGAGGCACGGAGGCGGCGGCGCGCACTTTGACCAGTGAGGCGCCCGAGTTGATGGCGGGCCTGCGCGCGTCGACGGATGGGTTGGAGGCCGAAGAGCGACGCGTAGCAGCGCGGCTGCGCAGCGAAGCAGCGGTCAACGAGACGCGCCTGCGCTGGGTGCTGTTGTTGGGTGGGATTATGACCATCGTGCTGGTGAGCACGGCGACCTCGCTGGTGCAGCGGGCGCAGGCCGATCTTCAAGGCGCCAACGAGCAACTCGAGCAGCGCGTGCGCGCGCGCACCGCCGAACTGGAAGCCAGCAGCGCGCAGTTGCGCGAGAACGAGGCGCGGTTGCGTTTCATGGCGGACACGATGCCGCAACTCGTGTGGACGGCGCGAATCGACGGCACGGTCGAAAGTGTGAACCAAGGGTATCGGGTTTATCTCGGCGAAAAGACGGAAGCGGGCGCGATCGCGGCGCTGGCGGATGTCGTTCATCCGGACGATCAGGCGGAGACCTCGCGCGAGTGGCTGGCGATGCGTGAGGAGCGGCGCTCCGCCGGCGGGGAACTGCGGTTAAAGCGCGCCGATGGCGTGTATCGCTGGCATTTGTGGCGCGCTCATCCCGAGCAGGACGCCACCGGAGCCATCGTGCGCTGGGTCGGGACCTCGACGGATATTCACGATCAGAAAATGGCGGAGGAGCGGCTCGAGACCCGCGTCGCGGAACGCACCGCGGATCTGGGCGCGAGCGAGCAGCGGTTTCGGCATGCGTTTCATTTCGCTGGCACCGGCATGGCGATCGTGGCGCTCGATGGCCGGTGGACGCGGGTCAATCGCTCTGTGTGCGAGATCCTTGGATACGGAGAAACCGAGCTGCTGGACAAGACCTTTCAGGAAATCACCCATCCCGAAGACCTCGCGGCGGATCTGGCGAACGTGCAGGCGCTCCTCGCGGGCACGCTGCGCTATTATCAAATGGAGAAACGGTATTTCCATCGCGACGGGCACATTGTCTGGGGGCGGCTCACCGTTTCGCTGGTGTCGGATAACGATGGCCGGCCCGTGCACTTCGTGTCGCAGATCGAAGATATCACAGAGCACAAGCGGCTCGAGGAAAACCTGGCGCGGGCGCGGGACCAGGCGCTGGAGGGTTCGCGGCTCAAGTCCGAGTTTCTCGCGATGATGAGCCATGAGATCCGCACGCCGATGAACGGGGTGGTCGGGATGACGGCGCTGCTGCGCGACACGACGCTGACCCCGGCGCAGTCGGAGTTCGTCCGCACGATCGAGACGTCCGCCGAGTCACTCCTCACCATCATCAACGACATCCTCGATTACTCGAAGATCGAAGCCGGACGGATCGAACTGGAAGTGGTGCCATTCGATTTGCGTCAGTGTATTCTGGATGCGCTCGATTTGTTCACAGCGCGCGCGCTCGAAAAGAAAATCGAGCTGATCTACTCGATCGGCGCGGACGTGCCGACGCATGTGCTCGGCGATGTGACGCGGCTGCGCCAGATCCTGGTGAACCTCCTCGGCAACGCGCTCAAATTTACGGCGAAAGGGCAGGTGTCGGTGACGACGGTGCTGGCGCCTGAGCCAGGAGACGGAGCGCGCCAGCGCTTAAAGTTTACCATCACCGATACCGGAATTGGCATTCCGGCGGACCGCATGGATCGGCTGTTCAAGTCGTTCTCCCAAGTCGACGCTTCGACTACGCGCCGATTTGGCGGCACGGGTCTCGGGCTCGCGATCAGTCAGCGGCTGGCGGAGTTGATGGGTGGGACGATCCGCGCGGAAAGTCGCGGGGGCGAGGGATCGAGTTTTCATTTCACGGTGCTCGTTGAGCCGCAAACGCAGTCACTCCCCGAGGCCGGGGCACCGCTGCCGCGGCCGGTGCACGACGCGACGTTGGGCCGTCGGTGTCCGCTGCGCCTGCTGATCGCGGAAGATAATCCGGTGAATCAACGCGTGGCGAATCTGCTGCTGCAGCGGTTGGGGTATCGCGCGACGACCGTGGCCAACGGGCTGGAGGCACTCGCGGCGCTCGAGATGGCGGATTACGATGTCGTGTTGATGGACGTGGAAATGCCCGAGTTGGATGGCTGTGAAGCGACGCGCCGGATCCGGGCCGTCGGCACATCGTCGGGGCGGCCTTGGATCATCGCGTTGACCGCGGGCGCGATGGCCGGTGACCGGGAGCGGGCGCTTGATTCGGGAATGAACGATTTTCTGACGAAGCCCGTGCGGACCGAAGCGTTGTCCGCCGCGCTGGCAAAGGCGCACGCGGCAGTCGCCGGGAACGCAGCGCCGCGCGCGGACGAGCTGCCGGAGGGCGGAGCCGCGTAAAATTACCTAGCTTCGAACGCTCGCCAGGCAGTGGGGGGCGCAATTGGCTGACGCGTATTCCAAATGGCGTTGTCGCGCGGTGGCCCGGCCGCCTCCGGCATGCTGCGCTCAATCATGAAACCACCCCCCGATGCCATCGAGCGGGCCCCGCGACCTCCGCCGGGCCCCGGCGCGTTTCGAAGTCGCGCGGGGCGTGACGCGGGTTGGCTGCTTCCGTGTGCCGTGCTGGTCGTGGGGTGGGCGTTTAGTGCGTGGATTTTCTTCCTGCTGCAGCGCGATAGCGTCCGGCGACAAGACGAATTTTTTAGCGAACGCGTGGCCGAGGCCCAGGCGGCGATTCGCGTGCGCATGACGGCGTATGAGGATACGTTGCGGGGCGGCACGAGTTTCTTCACCGCCAGCCATTCTGTGGATCGCGATGAGTGGCGGATCTATGCGGCGTCGTTGCAATTGAGCACGCGCTACCCGGGCATCAATGGCCTTGGGGTGATTTTTGCGGTCGCGCCCGATGGCGTCCCGGCATGGCAGGCCCGCGTGCGGGCTGAGGGCGAGCCGCTGCGACAGATCACGCCGTTTCCGGATAACCCAGAAAAGCCCGGCGATCCAAAATACCTCATCACGTTTCTCGAAGGTAACGTGGGCGATAATGTGCCGATCGGCCGCAACATCGCGACGGAGGCGAGCCGACGGCGCGCGGCGGAACTGGCGCGCGATACGGGTGAGCCCCGGCTCCATCACCGCGTGCCGGGTTCACGCGATACGCAACGCCGGTCCGGTCTCATCCTTTACGTGCCGCTCTACACGAACGGCGCGCGCCTCGATACCGTGGCGGACCGCCGGGCGGCGCACCTCGGCTGGGTCTACGCGCAGGTCCATCCGGACCTTTTCCTCAAAGGCGTGCTGGGTCCGATGGGGGAGACGCTGCGGCTGCATTTTTTCGAGCCGGGCGGATTGAGTCGCGAGCGGCTGCTTTATTCTTCGGTGGGGCTCGGCGATCCGCTGCCCGCGACTTTCGACCGTATCAGCCAAATGGAGATGGCGGGTCAGGTCTTTCAGCTCGGCTGGCAGCGGGGGCCGCGGTTCCCGACCGGAGGAAGTTCCGCCGCCGTGTGGGCCGGCAGTAGTCTGGCGGTTGCCTCGCTCCTGCTCGCGGGCCTGGTGGCGAGCCTGCAATCGGTGGGGCGGCGGGCCAACGCGATCGCGAGCGAGCGCACCGTGCAACTCGCCGCAAGCGAGGTCCGCCTGCGGCTGTTCGCGGAGCATGCGCCGGCTTCGGTGGCGATGGTCGATCGTGAGATGCGTTACCTGGTCGTAAGCCGGGAATGGATGCGGGCGAATCGAGTGAAGGACGACATCATTGGTCGTTCGCACTACGATATTTCGGAGCAAGTGGGGCAGCGGTGGCGAGCCGTCCATCGCCGTTGCCTGGCCGGCGCGATTGAACGCTCCGAGGCAGAGTTGTTCGTGCGGCCGGACGGCTCGAAACAGTGGCAACGCTGGGAGGTGAGGCCGTGGTTTGATGCCGCCGGACAGATTGGCGGGGTCGTGATGTTGACGGCGGATATCACGGAGCGGAAACAACTGGAGGAAAGTCTCGCGGTGGCACGGGACGAAGCGCTGGCGGCGTCGCGGCTCAAGTCGGAATTCCTCGCGACGATGAGTCACGAGATTCGCACGCCGATGAACGCGATCATCGGCATGACCTCGTTCCTCGCCGAGTCGGCACTGCCGGCGGAGCAGAGGGAGATGACGCGCGTGCTGCAGGGCAGCGCGGAAGGGCTGCTCACGATCATCAACGACATCCTGGATTTCTCCAAGATCGAGGCGGGCAAGCTGCGGCTCGAACCGGCGGATTTCGATTTGCGCCAGGTGGTGGACCAGACGATCGCGTTGTTTGCGCCGCGGCTGCAGGAGCAGGGGCTGGCGCTCAAGGTGGAGGTGGCGCTCGCGCCATCATTGATGGTCCGGGGGGATGCCGGGCGGGTGCGGCAGATCCTCAGTAATCTCCTGGGCAATGCGGTGAAATTCACGGAACGTGGCGAAGTCCGGGTGACTGCGGCGCTCGAACAAGAAACCGAGGCGGCGGTGCGGGTGCGTATCGCGGTTAAAGATACGGGCAGCGGCATCGCGCCCGAGGTCCAGGCGAGACTGTTTCAACCGTTTGTGCAGGGAGCGGAGATCGGGCGATCCGTCGCGGGCGGGACCGGGCTCGGGCTCGCGATCTCGCGTCAGCTCGTGCGCGCCATGGGTGGTGAGATCGGCGTGGAAAGCGCGTTGGGTGAGGGTGCGACGTTCTGGTTTACGCTGGAGTTGCCACGGGCCGCTGGTTCGCCGGACCAGGCTCCGGACGCAGCCGGCCAATCCAATCCCGGGTCAACGATGCGGGCGGCGGGCACGCGGGCGAACCCGGCCACTTTCCGGCCGCTGCGGTTGCTGATGGCGGAAGACAATCGCGCGAATCAAGCGGTGGGCCGACTGATGTTGGCGCGCATCGGGCATCAGGTTGATATCGTGGACAACGGTGAGGCGGCGTTGGCCCGGCTGGCGATTGATCGCTACGATGCGGTGTTGATGGATTGCCAAATGCCGGTGCTCGATGGCTACGAGACCACCCGCCGCATCCGCTCGAAGGCGGTTCCAGGCGTCGATGCGACGGTGCCTATTATCGCGGTGACGGCGTATGCGATGCGCGAGGACCGGGTGCGCTGTCTGGAGGCGGGGATGGATGAGTATATCTCCAAGCCGATGCGCGCGGCGGATCTGCAGGCGGCGCTGCAGCGCTGTGGCCTCGCAGTGGAAGCAGCGGTGGTGCGCGAGCCACCGAGATCTGATTCACCCGTGCTGGATGCCCAGACGCTGGCCGGCGTTCGAGCACTGCCGAACGACCAGGGTGGAGCGCTCCTCCATGATCTCGTCGCGCATTATCTCACGACCGCGGCAGGAGTGCTGGGCAGCCTGGAACGGGCGGTGCAGAGCGACGCGTTTGATCCGCTGGCGCAGGAGGCGCACGCCCTGGCCGGCGAAGTGGCCGTGCTCGGGGCGTTCGCGATGCGCACGGCGGCATTGGAGTTGGAGAAGGCGGCCCGGGCCGGCGATGGCGGGGAAACCCGGCGGCGCTTCGTTACACTGCAGGCAGAGGCTGCGCGCTTGCGCGATGCGCTCGGACGTTTGAACGTGAACTCTCCATGAAAGTCCTCGCGATCGAAGACCAGCCCATGGCTGCACTCCAACTGACTGCTGCGCTGCGGGCGTTGGGTCATGAACCGGAGTGCGTGAAGGATGGTATGAGTGCCTGGCATCGACTCGAGGAACATCCGTTTCGGGTGGTGGTGAGTGACTGGCAGATGCCCGGGGTGGATGGGCTCGAACTCTGTCGGATGATCCGCGAGCGCGGTGGCGAGTATGTGTATTTTATCCTGATCAGCGCCACCGGGGTCACGCGGGAGACGCGGGAAACAGCCTTGCTGGCGGGCGTGGACGATTTCCTGGCGAAGCCAATCGATCCCGACGCGCTGGGCATGCGGCTGCATGTGGCGGAGCGCATTTTGGGATTCACCGCGAAGGTGAAGCAGCTGGAGTCATTTTTGCCCATTTGCGGCTACTGCAAGAAAGTGCGGGACGACAAAAAATATTGGAAAGACATCGAGGCTTACATGTGCGAGCGCGACGGCACGCGTTTCACTCACGGCGTATGTCCGACGTGCTACGAGCAAGTGATCGTGCCGCAGTTGAAGATTCTCGATCTCGAGAATCAGGCCTCGCGCAAAGACGTGAGTTGAGCGTCGCGGTAGGAGGACGACGCGCCGGTGATAAATGAGGATGAGCGACCGAGGTTCGACTGGCCGCAGAAAATCGACGAAGCGGCGGTGACGAGGCGAAAACGCTGACAAAAAAGCAGGAAGCCAAGGAACCAGGAGAAAGAATGGGCCAATACCAACGGCTGATGTGGTTTTGACTTTGGCGCGGCAGCGCCGGAGCTCGGGCCGCTACCCTCAGAAAAGTCCAAATCTCATGAGACGGGGCTATAATTTAGCCGCCAGGAAACCAGGAATTCACGGGGGCAAAGCTTCTGAATCTCGTCGGGCGCGGTTCTCAGAATGAGCAGAGCTGGCGCGCCTCGGGAGAGAGCGTGGCGGAGGCCGTGGGGAGCGGTTCGCCGGTGCAATAGCCACCGGGCAGGCGGCGGAAAAGCGCGGGGCGCTCGACGTGGAGGCGGGCGGCGAGCCAGTGGCGGAGATAAACGTAGAGGCGGTCGCGGGCGGCGTCGCCCCGGGGAGCGAGCGCGCGGCGAAACGAGGGTGAGTTGGCGTAGATCACGTGGGCGTGGCTCGCCAGGCGGAAGGCGTAGCGCGACGGAAGAGTGACGCCGAGCCAGCGGGAGGCCTCGTCGACGACCTCGCGGGCGGCGGCGAAGGGGACGAGCTGCGTGCCCGGTATGATCTGAGGATTGCGGGCGCGACGACGGACGATGGTGGCGGGCATGTTGGGTTACTCCGGTTTCGGCGAGTCTTCCTTGGCGAGAAAGTGGTGCGCGGCGTCGGACTCGGCCTGGATGTAGGCCTCGGGCGGGGGTGATGCGGCGCCCGGGGCGCCCGGTTCGTTGTCGTGGCCTGGTGCGTCGGGCTTGGCGGCCGCCGGAGCGGTGGCCGATTCGACGAGGGCGATTTCGTCGGACGTGAGATCGTAGAGTTGGTAAACGAGTTGATCGATCGCGCGGTCGGTGGCGGCGATGTCGCGCGCGAGGTGCGTCTGCGCGGCGGGGGATTTGGCGGCGGCAAGATCGGCGTGAAGTTTTAGCATCCGCTCGACGTGGGCGACGAGGGCGTCGTGCTGGGCGCGGTCGGATTTGGATTTCGAGTCGATAACGCGAATCGGCACCTGCGCTAAACTGAAGATCGTAACTTGTGGAAACGAACTCTTGAAATCGGAAAACATGATCTTCCAGAAAAATTCCGTGATCCGTGAATTGATGATTCCAAGGAGATAGAGCTCTTTACTCGCGGATTCCGCTCTTACGGTGAACAGATTCCCGGTTACTGCGATGGGTTCGCTGATATGCGACGCCATTGGTTTAACGCCAATTTGCCGAACCAAGACTTTGTGCTCCGCTTTGTGAACATCTTCGTCCCAACATCCACCCGCTGTCGACGGACGTTCAAACAAAACGAACTCTGACGGAGAGTTTGCGAAGTAGCGCGAGACATCTGCGCCGGCCAAAATGGGCACATGTTTCAGTGTCTCCTGTTTGCTCGAAAAAAACTTATTACGGTTCCCGGTTATGAGCCCTCGATTGATTCGTGCCAGCGACTCAAGCGGCGCAAAGTTGGAGCGAAGCTTCTCAATCAGCGGCCCATTTTTTTCGGTGAGTAGAACATTCCACACGGCGCCAGGGAGAAGTTCAAAGCGATGTTGGCGGGTCGCGGAGAATGATCCTGGAGAAGCAGCAAACGCAGGCGTAAGTTTTGTTGTCGTTGCTACGAGATTGGCCTTGCGCCGGGAGGCGTTTGGCTCGCGGCGCACGACGATGACCGAGGTGTGAACATCTGCGTCTTTAAAGACACGGTGAGGCGAAACTGAAACGCTGTTGAGAGCGCATGTTGATAGCAGATGGCGACGCAGTTTTTCCGCGTAGACGTTGTTGAGAAGCGTCGTCGGCACGATCACGCCGAGTTGGCCGCCTCCCTGTAGCAAAGCGCTGCCGCGTTGCAGGAATAGGTGGAAGAGTTCGATTTTGAATTCTGCCGAGACGAAGTGATCGCGGAAATAGGCTAGTTCCGTTTCGTCGGTGTTGTGCGGTTGAAGCATCCGATACGGCGGATTCCCAATCACGGCGTCGAAGCCGCCGCGGTCCATGATCGGCTTGAATTCGTGGGGCCAGTCGAAGGCGTTGAGTTTGAGACGGGCTTCGTCGTCGAGCTCAGGGAGATTTGGCTGAGCGTAAAAATCGGAGCTGATGAGGCTGTTGCCGCACTTGATGTTGTTGCCGAGGTCGGGGAGGACGCGGTGGAAGTCGAGTTGCTTGCCCTGCAGTTCGCGGGCTTCGCCTTCGAGCACTTTGAGGAGAAGGGAGAGTTTGGTGACT
>JANPIT010000941.1:0-12575 GCA_031425115.1 Opitutaceae bacterium
ACTCTCGGTGCCGCCGACGGCACCCTCGCCTCGTATCGCAAACTCCAGCTCAGCGATCAGTTTTTGTGCGAAGGCTCCACCTTCGGTGACTTCAACCGCGACGGGAAACTCGATGTCGTCGCCGGCCCGTATTGGTATGCGGGCCCCGATTTCAAGCAGCGCCACGAAATCTACCCCGCGTCCGTCTACGATCCGCTCCGCTATTCGGAAAACTTTTTTTCCTTCGCCCACGACTTCAATAACGACGGCTGGACCGACATCCTCGTGCTCGGTTTCCCCGGCGTCGATGCGTCGTGGTATGAAAATCCTGGAGACAAGGGCACCGCGTGGCGCCGCAAGGTCGTCATGCTGCCCGTCGACAACGAGTCACCCACCTTCGGCGACCTGCTCGGCACGAAGCAACCCGTGCTCCTCTGCACGAGCCTCGGGCGGATCGGTTACGCGACCTACGATCCGAAAGATCCGGGCCGCCCGTGGATCTGGCACCCCATCTCGACGCCCGGCCCGTGGCAGCGCTTCACGCACGGCATCGGTTTCGGCGACGTGAACGGCGACGGTCGCAACGACATCCTCGAGAAAGACGGTTGGTGGGAGCAGCCCGTTTCCCTCGCCGGCGACCCCGTGTGGAAGAAACACGCGTTCGCTTTCGCGCCCGGCAAAGGCGCCGCACAGATGTATGTCTACGATGTAAATGGCGACGGCCGCGGCGACGTGATCACCGCCCGGGACCCGCACGGTTACGGCCTCTCGTGGTATGAGCAGACGCGCAGCGCCGAGGGCGCGATCGGTTTCAAGGAGCACGCCATTACGTCGACGAAAGCCGATGAAAAGATCGCCGGCGTCCAATTTTCCCAACTACACGCGATCGCGCTCTCCGACATGGATGGCGATGGCCTGCTCGATATCATCACCGGCAAACGCTGGTGGGCACACGGCCCAAAAGGCGACGCCGACCCCAACGGCACGCCCGTGCTCTACGCCTTCCTGCTGCGCCGTGGCGCCGACGGCGCTGCGCACTACGAGCCGAAGCAAATCGACGACGCCTCCGGCATCGGCGTGCAACTCGTCGTCACCGACGCCAACGCGGACGGCCGGCCCGACATCGTCTCCGCCAACAAGCGCGGCACGTTCGTGTTTCTCTCGGGAAAATCGACCGCGAAGTAGCTTCCTGCCAGGAGCGCGAGTGGCCGTCCCACCACCTCAAGCCAATGGCCGTCGCACGACGGCCGTTAACCCCAACCCCTCTCCATGACTACCCGACCCCAAGTAGTTCAGCGCCTCGCGCGCCTCGGCTCACTGCCTGCCGGCCTGTTTCTTTTCTCCACGAGCAGCGTCGCTCAAACGTCTCCCGCCCCGGCCGATTCTACCGCGGCCGCTCGGAAAGAAGAAGCGCGCGTCATGGACGAGTTCAAAGTCTACGACAAAAAGCCCGTGCCGTTTACCGATGCCAACATGGATATCCCGCGCGGCATTAACGATATTCAGGCCTACTACATCATCGGCCCCGACGAGATCGAGAACTCCGGCAAAACCGATCTCGACGACGTCCTGCGCGACAGTCTCACGCAAAACACCCTCTCCGAAACCAACGCCCAAGTCGACCCGAGCGCACTCAGCCTGCAGATGGGCGCCGCCAGCTCCGTCAACCTCCGCGGCCTCGGTTCCTCGCAGACGCTCATCCTCATCAACGGTCAGCGCACCGCCAATTTCGCCAACCGCGGCGCCACGTTTCAGCCCGACATCAACGGCATCCCGCTCGCGGCGATCGAGCGCGTCGAGGTCCTCCCCGGGAGCGCCTCCGCGATCTACGGCGGCACCGCCGTCGGCGGCGTCGTCAACGTCATCCTCAAGCGCAACTATCAGGGCAGCCAGGTCAGCACCGGTTACCAAAACACTTTCGATAGCGACGCGCCGATCCGCACGGTCAACGCGATCTACGGCTTCAACCTCGGCAAAAGCGGCAAGACTCACGTCACGCTGAGCGGCAGTTACAGCGACGGAAAGCCGCTGCGCATGAAGGACCGACCGTTCCTCGTCGACTATTTCAAACGCGCCGTGGCCAACGCGCCCGCGTCGTTCTACACGAACACCGCGACGTTCACGAGCGGCGCCACGCCCAACATCGTCCTCAACAACGCCGCGGTAAACGGTTTTGCCAACGCTCAGACCGCCACCCTCACGCTCAAGTCCACCGGCCAGACGCTCGGCTCCCGCCTCACGTCCATCCCCTACGGCACGTCGCCCTCGACGCCCGCCGCCACGCGCGACGCGGGCCTCCTCGCCAACGCCGGCCGCTACAATCTCGACTTCGCCCCCAGCGTCTGGCGCGGCTTCGAGAGCACGCTCACGCAAGTCCCGCGCAAGGAGTCGGTGATGGCGCGCATCGACCACAAACTCACCCACACGATCAGCCTCTTCGCCGATTTCGCGTTCAACCGCAGCTCCACTCTCGAGGCGAAGTGGGTCCCACTCGGCAACGGCGCCTACCAATTCGCCGTCCCCGGGAACGCGCCCACCAATCCTTTTCGTGAGAACATCTTCGTCTCGATCCCGATCTCGGCTAACGAGGCGTCGCACAACGACGTAATCAATCAGTCGGCGGGCGGCGTCTTCGGCGCGCTCGTGAAACTGCCGCGCGAGTGGCGTCTCGCCGCCGACGTGAACTATTCCGTTTCGTCTCAGAAAGTTCACTACGGCCTCGGGAATTTCGCCAACAACACCACCTTCGGCGGCTACGCTCCGCTCCTCTGGACGGGCGTCGTCAACCCCTTTGTCGACACCATCGCCCATCCCGTCGGCTGGGAGCGCTATTACGGCGAGTGGACCGGCTATAACCGCGACACGATGCTCGACTACAACCTCCGCGCCTCCGGCCCGCTCTTCAAACTCCCCGGCGGCCGCCCCGTCCTTACCATCGGCTCCGAGATCTACACCGAGCGACTCCCGCAGGCCTACGTCGGCGGCACGTTCCCGCCCATCCCCCCGGCGACCGCCAATCCCACCAACCAGCACTCCTACTTCATCGGCCAGCGCATCTCGACGTATTCCGGCCACGCCGAGATCAGCGTGCCGGTCGTTTCGGGCCTGAACGAAAAGCCGTTCATCCGCGCCCTCGAATTCCAAGCCGCGGTCCGCTCGGAATATTTCCACGTCTACACCAATCCCGACGGTCGCGTGAACATTTTCCCCGATTCCCCGCCTTTCCCGCGCATCACGCGGAGTGCCGCGGTGAGCCGGCAGGACATTACCAAACTCCACGCCACCAAGCCGACGCTCGGCCTGAAATATCAACCTTTCCGCGAGCTCACGTTCCGCGCCTCGTATGCCGAGGCGTTTCTCCCGCCCACGTTCGCCCAGCTCACCCAGCGCATCAACACCGGTGGCCTCGCCGCCGCCGTGCCCACTGCCATCTTCCGCGATCCCGTCACCAACTCGAGCTACTCTTCGCTCAGCGTCGCCGGCAACAACCCCGCCCTCGGACCCGAGGAGTCCAAGAACTGGAGCTACGGCGTCATCTTCGAGCCGCAGGGCGCGCTGAAGGATTTCCGTTTCAACCTCGAATACTGGCGGATCGAGAAAACGGATCTCATCCGCAACGTGAACGACGTCCAACAGCTCGCCAACATGGGCGACCGCGCACCCGACGGCAGCGTCACCCGCAACCCCACGACCAATCTCATCGAGCTCTTCACCTTCGCGAACTACAATGTCGGCAACGGCATGACCGACGGCTGGGACATCTCAGTCGATTACCGCAAGGCCACGCCGGTTGGCGTATTCGGTTTCCGCGCACGCACCACGATCACCGACCACCTGAAGCTTCCGCCGGCCATCGGCTTCGCTCCGGTCGAATACGTGGGCTTCGTCAACATCCCCGAGGGCGTCAACCATCTCAAAGCCAATGGCTCGATCAGTTGGTCCAGCGGCCGCCGCTGGCGCGCCTCATGGACCACCCTCTACCAAAGCAGCTACAACCAGCGCGGCTCCCCCGGCGACCCGATCTACCTCGGCAATCGCAGCGCCCCGCTCATCACCACCTACACCGCCGCGCAGGGCGGGAACACCGTGGCGTCGCAGACCTATCACAACGCGAACCTGAGCTATAATTTCGGCGCAAAGCACGCCCGCTCGTATCTGAAAGGCCTCTCGCTCCAGGTCACCGTCAACAACGTCTTCAACACCCTGCCGCCCTTCGACACGGGCCGGATCCCCACGCCCTTTTTCTACAGCCGCTTCGGCAACGTCCGCCTTCGCGATTACGTGATTCGCCTGAAAAAAGACTTTTAACTGAAGCAGGTAGGGCGAGGCGTCCCCGCCGAGCCGTTGCACGCATCATCCGCGACAGCTCACCGAGGACGGTTCGCCCTACCCCACACCGCCGCCACCAATTACATTCATGACTCGTTTCCTCGCTCTCTGCGTTTTCCTTCTGGGCTGCGCTTCCCTCCACGCCGCCACCTTCACTGCGCAAAAACCCAACGTCATCCTCATCCTCGCCGACGACCTCGGCTGGACCGACCTCGCGACGTTCGGCAGCGACCTCCACGAAACGCCCGCCCTCGATCAACTCGCGCGCGACGGCATGAAGTTCACGCAGAATTATTCCGCCTGCACCGTCTGCTCCCCCACGCGCGCCGCGCTCCTGACTGGAAAATATCCCGCGCGGCTCCGCATCACCGACTGGATCCCCGGCCAGATGCCGGACAACCCGAAGCTCCTCGTCCCCGACTGGACCAAATATCTCCCGACCGAAGAGACGACGATCGCCGAGGTGTTCAAGAACGCCGGATACGCCACCGCCACCATCGGCAAGTGGCACCTCGCGAAAGTGCGGACGACCGAATCATACCCGGAAGAGCATGGCTTCGACGTCAACATCGCCGGCACCGACCGCCCGGAACCGCCGAGCTTTAACGCACCGTATAAGATACCCACGCTCAATCCCGAGGGCAAAGACGGCGAACACCTCACCGATCGTCTTGGCGAGGAAGCCGCGAAGTGGATCGAAAGCGTGAAGGAGAAACCGTTCTTCCTCTACCTGCCGCACTTCGCCGTCCACACCCCGATTCAGGGCCGACCCGATCTCGTCGAAAAATACCGCAAGAAAATCGCCGCGAAAGGCGGCCCGGAAAAGTTCGGGCACAAAAATCCCGGCTACGCCGCCCTGCTGGAAAGCATGGACAGCGCCATCGGTCGCGTTCGCCAAAAACTCGCCGAGCACAAGCTCTCCGATCGCACGATCATCCTCTTCACCTCCGATAACGGCGGTCGCGTCACGCGCGATCCGGTCAGCGGCCTGCCCGCCACGACCTCCAACGTCCCGCTCCGCGTCGGCAAAGCCTCCGCCTACGAAGGCGGGGTGCGCGTGCCCTTGATCGTCTATTGGCCCGGCGTCACGAAACCCACCAGCGTGAGCGCCGCGCCCATCATCACGATGGATCTTTTTCCCACGATCGTGGACATGGCCGGCCTCCCCTCGAGCGCCGCGCGCACCGCGCTCGACGGCGTCAACTTCGCCTCGCTGCTGCGCAATCCAGGCGCGCCGCCCACCCGCGACACGCTGTTCTGGCACTACCCTCACCACCAGCATTACCAGCTCGGCGGCGCCACGCCTTACGGCGCGATCCGCGCGGGGGATTTCAAGCTCGTGGAGTTCTTCAACGACATGAGCGTCGAGCTCTACAACATCCGCACCGATATCGGCGAAAAAGTAGACCTCGCGAAAACCGACGCGAAGAAAGTCGAGGAGCTCCGCACCCGTCTCCACGCCTGGCGCAAGGAGGTCGGAGCGCAAATGCCGTCACCAAATCCCAACTACAACCCCGCCCGCCCCGAATATACCCCTCCACCCGCCAAGGCGAAGAAGGGGTAGCAAGGTGCAGCGAATTGTAGGTCAGCTCGCTTGCGGGCGCCTTCCGGAGCGCGCGCGAGCGCGCTGGCCTACAAAATCCAACTAGGATTCGCTCCCTTCAGCATCACCGGTCTTCTGCAGTTTCATTTTATGCTCTCCGTCTCCCGCTCTCTCCGTCTTTCCGTCCTCTGCCTGCTATCCTCCGCCTCCGCCTTCGCCCAAGACGGTAACTTCCCCGTCGCCACCACGCAGGGCAAGACCCCCGACGAGGCCGCGAAGGCCATGACGCTCCCCGCCGGCTTCCGCGCCACGCCCTTCGCCGGCGAGCCCGCGATTCACCAGCCCATCGCGTTCACCATCGACGAACGCGGCCGACTCTGGGTCGTCGAAAACTACGCCTACCCGCACTGGTCGCCCTACGGTCGCGACCGCATCGTCATCCTCGAGGATACCGACGGCGACGGCCGCCACGACAAGCGCACCGTCTTCTTCGACCAGCTCAACTTCGCCAGCGGCATCGCCGTCGGCCACGGCGGCGCGTGGGTCGGCAGCCCGCCCTACCTCCTCTTCATTCCCGACAAGAATCGCGACGATGTGCCCGACGGCCCGCCTGAACCTGTATTGGATGGTTGGGGACACGAAGACACCCACGAGACGATAAACAGTTTCGTCTGGGGCCCCGATGGCTGGCTTTACGGCAATCAGGGCGTCTTCACGCATAGCAACGTCGGCAAGCCCAGCGCCCGCGACGCCGACCGCACGCCCCTCAACGCCTGCGTCTGGCGTTATCATCCCACCAAGAAAATCTTCGAGGTCTTCGCCGAGGGCATGAGCAATCAGTGGGGCCTCGACTTCAACGACGTGGGCGACGCGTTCGTCACCGCCTGCGTCATCCCCCATCTCTATCACGTCATCCAGGGCGCGCACTACCAGCGCCAGGCCGGCCAGCACTTCAATCTGCACGCCTACGGCAACATCATGACGATCGCCGATCACGCGCACTACGACAAAGCCATCAAGTGGTCCGACGCGCGCTTCACCAGCATCGGCGGGACCGATGCCGCGGGCGGCGGCCACGCTCACGCCGGCACACTCATCTATCTCGGCGACAATTTCCCCGCGGAATACCGCGGCGCGCTGTTCACGCACAACGTGCTGGGTAACCGCATCAATCAGGAAAAGCTTGTATCGAAGGGTTCTGGATACATCGGCTCGCACGCGCCCGACTTCATGAAGGCGAACGATGGCTGGTTCCGCGGCCTGCGCCTCGAACTCGGCCCCGATGGTTCGCTCTTCAACAGCGATTGGTATGACGCCCGCGCCTGCCACCAACAGCATCCGCAGGACCGCACCAATGGCCGCATCTACAAAATCAGCTACGGCGAGCCCAAGCGCGTGAACGTCGATCTCGCCAAACTCACCAGCGCCGAACTCGTGCAGCATCAACTGCACGCCAACGAGTGGTTCGTCCGTCGTTCGCGCGTTATTCTCCAGGAGCGCGGCCCAAACCCCGAGGTGCACGCCGCCCTCCTCAAGATCGTCCGCGAAAATCCCGACGTCACCCGTCAGCTCCGCGCGCTCTGGGCGTTACACGCCACCCGCGGGCTCAACGGCACGCTCGCGCTTGAGCTACTCAAGGCCAAGGAAGCCTACGTTCGCGGCTGGACCATCCAGCTCATGAGCGAGGACAAGAATCCCTCGCCCGCGCTCGTCAGCGCGTTTGCCACCCTCGCGAAAGACGATCCTTCGCCGATCGTCCGCCGCTTTCTCGCCTCCGCCGCGCGCCGCATCGCCGTCGCCCAGCGCTGGCCGATCGTCGAAGCCCTCCTCCAGCACGGCGAGGATGCCGACGACCACAACCTGCCCACACTCTATTGGTTCGCCGCCGAGCCGCTCGTCGTCGCGGACACCGCGCGCGCCGCCGCCCTCGGCAACGCCACCCCTCTCACCGCGCTCCGCGCCTTCTTCACCCGCCGCCAGGCCGCACTCGCGGTCGAAGCCAAGCCCGTCGCGGGGAAGAGCACCGCGCTCGATCCACTCGTGCGCACACTCGCCGGCACCGACGACAGCGCGTATCAGCTCGAAATCCTGGATAGCCTCACCAGCGCCACCGAAGGCAAAGCCAAGGTCGACCAGCCCGGTCCGTGGTCCGCGGCCTACGTGAAGCTCAGCCTCAGCCCCGACCCCAAAGTCATCGCCAAGGCCGATGCGCTAGCCGCGCGTTTCGGCGACACCACCGTCTTCGCGAAGAAGCGCGCGATCGCAATCGACACCTTCGCCCCACTCGCCGCCCGGCAAGCCGCGCTCGACGTCGTGTTGCAGCGCAAGGACTTCATGCTCGCCCCAGTTTATCACAAACTGCTCGCCGAGCCTGGCCTCCGCAGCCGCGCGCTCCGCGGCCTCGCGCCCTACGACGTCCCGGCGACCGCTCCCGCCGTGCTGGCCGTGTATTCAAGTTTCAATGCCGAAGAGAAACGCCAGGCCATCAACCTCCTCGCCCAACGCGCGCCCTACGCCCGCGAGCTACTCGGCGCCGTCAAATCCGGCAAAGTCGCCCGCACCGATCTCGACGCTTCACTCGCGCGTCAACTGCGCCTCTTCAACGACCCTGAGCTCAATGCCGCCATCGCCGACACCTGGGGCGTCGTGCGCGAATCCGCCGGCGACACCGCTCAGGAGATCGCAAAATGGAAGTCCATCCTCACGCCGCAGCGGCTCGCCTCCGCCAACGCCTCGCGCGGCCGCGCGGTCTTCGCCCAAGCCTGCGCCAACTGTCATGTGATCTTTGACGAGGGCGCGAAGATCGGACCCGAGCTCACCGGCTCGAATCGCGGCGAGCTCGACTACATCCTCAACAACGTCGTCGATCCCAACGCCGTCATCGGGAGGGACTATCAGCTCACCACGATCGAGACGAACGACGGCCGCACCGCCGCCGGCATCGTCCAGCGCGAGACACCCGCCGCCGTCACGATCGTGAACATGGCCGAGACCGTCACGCTCGCCCGCGACAACATTAAGAAGCTCGACCGCCTCGAGATGTCACTGATGCCGCCCGGCCTCTTCCAGTCGATGAAGGAAGAGGAAGTCGCCGATCTCGTGAAATATCTCCAGAGCGACCGCCAGGTGCCGCTCGCTAAGTGAACGCCAGGGCCGGCGCCGCTGCAGCATTGCGCGACCCGTGCTAACAAAACTCCGCGAATGCCCGCGGAGCACTAATACCAGTTACGGTTCTAGATTGGACGGTTCGAGGTGGGGCCGGCTCTCCGAGCCGGCTTGCGTTGCAACGTGAATCGCCACCGGGAACTCAGGGCGTTTCGGAGAAACGCCCCCACCCGCTTAAAGTTAGCGCCATCTGATTACCGCTTCACCACGCGGCCCAGAAATTCGTCCAGCTCTTTGGTGCTCGGATCTCCCGGGGTCCCGAGCTTGGCGTTGATGGCGTTGTGATTCGTTTCCTTCGCACCGAAAACTCTGACCGGCAGGCCCGCTTCCTTTAGCACGGCGCCGAATCGCACCGCCTGCGCCGAAACGTCGGGATGATCGGCCACATGTAGAATGAGAAACGGGGGAATGCCTTTGCCCTTTGCCACGTGCGTCACTGCCGACAACTCGCGGTGCTTGGCCGGATCGTTGCCGAATTTTTCGCGATGGCCGTATTTCGCCTGCGGCTGGCCATGCACGCGGCGCCGCGTCTCCGCGGTCTCAATGATCGCCGGCACGTCGTAGGTGTCGCCGTCCACCGGCACACAGCCCTGCAGAATCGTGAACGGCACGCCTTCTGCCTTGAGGTAGCGGTCGTCGGTGCAGATCAACGCCGCGAGCTGCGCGCCCGAGGAATGTCCCATCACGAGCACGCGCTGCGGGTCTCCGCCGTGCGCCGCGATGTTAGCGTGCACCCAGCGCAGGGATTTCGCGACATCACGCACGATCGTCTCCAGGTCCACCGTCGGCAGCAGCCGGTGATTCGTGGAAACAAACACAAAGCCCCGCTCGGTAAACGCGCGCGGCTTTTCCTGCACGAGGGACTTGTCGCCGGTCTGCCAGCCGCCGCCATGAATCCAGAAAACCACCGGCAAGTTATTCGCGCCGCTGGGCGCATAGACATCGAGCACCTGTCGTTCGTGCGCGGAATCGACATAGGCGAACGTGCGGGGCGTCGGCTGACTCCAACCTGTCGCCGCGAGGGCGACGCTCACCAAGACGGCATGGGATAATTTCATAGGCGGGGTGCTCTTTCGTTAGTGGCTTCCCTCGAAGAATACAGGCTTATCGGCAAATTCAGCTCGCGGCTCAATGCCGCGGCCGCAGCAACAAAGAGGGTTGGGATGGGTCGGTGAGCAAACCGGACGACGTGTCGTCACCCCGCTGCCATGAAAACTAAATTTTGGTTCATCAGTGCAGGCCTCAGCGGAGCGTTGGCGCTTAGCCTGCCTGCTCAGACGCCGCCCGCCGCCACCGCTCCCGCCGTGATCACCCCAGCCCGCGCCGCTGCGCCCAAGGCGCCGCCCGTCATCTCGTTGGATGAGGCTCAACAAAAGGTGGCAACCGCTCCCGTGCGCTATCCCGCTCACCCGGCGCCTGCTCCGCGCGCGAGCGCAACCGCGGCGACTGAGCCGGCCTCCACCCAGCCTCCCGCCACCAAGCCAGATTTCGTGATGGCGGCACCGCCGCCCGCACCCCGACCCGAGACCAAGCCCGCCGCTCCTGCCGCCAATCTCGTGTGGGTGCCGGGTCACTATATGCCCGTCAAAGGGCAGTGGGTGTGGGTAGCCGGAGAATGGAGCACTCCGGCAACACCGTCTTCAGTCTGGATTCCCGCCCGCTACGAGACGGCAGAAAAAAGTTGGACGCCCGGCTACTGGCAACCGGATCGGCCCGCACCCACGGATCCCAACGCGCCGGCCTCCGAGGCCGCTGACGGCAATCCCGTCTACCGGTAACCTAACGGCCGGTTCTAATCCCGAAAGCCGCTGATTTTTTTGCGCACTGCCGCGGGTAAGTGGGGGCCGCGACCTCAGGGCGCGCCGCTCGTTAGGAGCCCGTCGAACCTGTCGCGCCCGGAGGTCGCGACTCTACCCAGAAAAGTCTAAATCTTATGAGCCACCGGTATAATCCTGGGCTCAAAAAAGGAGAAGCGGCTCCACGTGGAGCCGCTTCGCTCTTCGACCGCAGCGGACACGGCCTACAACGCGAAGATTCGGTCCATCCGCTGCGCGAGGTCGCTTGCGGTTTCGACGTCGGCGGCCTGGTTCCCGGGCTGCTCGGAGATCGCCCAGCCGCTGTAGCCGGTCTTGTCCAACGCGGCCATGACCGCCGGCCAGTTCGTGCCGCCCTCCAGTAATTTGGGGCGCGGGGCCGCTTTGGCGGCCGGGTCGGCGGGCGCCGTGCTGAAATCCTTGATGTGCAGTCGCACGATGCGTTTGCCGAGGGCGTCGATCCATTTTTCGGCCGCCGGACCGCGACGCCCGACGTTGCCGATGTCGAAGTGCCATCCCACCCACTCGCTGTTGATCGCGTCGAGATACTGCACCGCCTGCTCGGGCGTCGTGATGAAATTGTTGCCGACGTTTTCGATCGCGATCTTCACGCCGAGACTCTTCGCGATCGGAATCGCCTTCTTGATTTCGACGATGGAGCGGTCCCAGCACTCCTGATACGTGGAGTCTCCGCGACCGATGCCGGACCCGGTCACGACGCCCGGCACCAGCAGCACGCTCGTCGCGCCGTAGGCTTTTGCATCCTCGAGGGCGAGGATGAGTCCATCGTAGCCGAGCTTGCGCGTCGCTTCGTCAGGCGACGAGAGCGTTTTCACCCAATGGATATGATCGCAGACGCTGGCAGCCTGCAGGCCGGTTTCCTTCAACGCCGCGACCACTTCCTCGCGGTTCATCGCGCCCAGCGGCTCCACGCCCTCAAACCCCGCCGCTTTGACTACCTTGAATCGATCGAGGACGGAGCCCTTCACTCCGATCGTGGAATACATGATCGCCTTGCGCAAATTCCGCTTCGGCGCGGCGTGGATATTCGGGACCAGAGTCGCGGCCGCGGCCGCACTCGCGCTGAGCTTGAGGAAAGATCGGCGGTTCATAGCGCCAAGCATCAGGCAGGAATTCCCGAGCGGCGAGCTTCCATGAGCCAAAGACGTGACGAAAACAGCGCCACCCGCTCGCCGGGGAAGTGACACTCCGGCTACTCAGCGAAAAAACGCTTCGTTTGCCGTCGGTTTATCGTGTTTAACCTCAAGCATGAAATCCGGTCCGCTCCTGCTCTCCCTCGCCGCCGCTGCCGCGTTCCCGATCACCGCCGCATTTTCCGCCGACTGGAATCAGTGGCGGGGGCCCCAGCGCAACGGCATCGTCGCGGACTTCAAGGCGCCCGCCGTTTGGAAAACCGACTCGCTCGCCAAACAATGGACCGTGCCGGTCGGCGAGGGTCATTCCTCGCCCCTCGTCGTGGGCGACCGCGTCTACATTTTCGCCCGCGAGGGCGAAAACGAGATCATGCGCTGCCTGGCCACGCGCGATGGCAAGGTGCTCTGGCAGCAATCGTATCCAGTTCCCTACGACATGAGTCCCGCCGCCCGCGGCCATGGCAAGGGGCCCAAGGCCACGCCGATCGTGACCGACGGCCGCGTCTTTACCCTGGGCATCAACGGCCATGTGTCGGCCTACGATGCGAAAGCGGGCACGGTGCTGTGGCGGAAAGATTTCGCGGGCGACTA
>JANPIT010000942.1:0-2487 GCA_031425115.1 Opitutaceae bacterium
GCTGAGTTGGACATCGGGGTAAGGCAGTCGCTCGCTTGTCGCTGAAGCAAGCTGCAAGGCGCGAGAGCCTCGCTCACTTCATAGGGAAAAACCGGCATCCAAGATCGGTGATTTTGTAGTGCAAACACCTGGCATCCAAGCGGCCGGGCCGCGCGTAGTATGCTCTGGTAAACCGAAAACTCCGTCTCACCCCCAAAATCCTCATGCACATTACTCCTCGTCGCGCGCTCGTCGCCGCTCTCCTCACGCTCTGCGTCGCTCCGTTTGCTACGGCGCAGCAAGGCGTCGCCCTCACGACCACGAACCAGCTGATCTCCTTCAACGCGTCCGCCCCCGGCACCGGCTTGACCACGGTCAACCTGAGTGGACTCGCTGCAGGCGAGACCCTCGTCGGCATCGACTACCGGCCCTTCACGCGTGCGCTCGTCGGCGTCACGAGCAATAGCCGGCTCGTGACGATCAATCCCGACACAGGCGTCGCGACGTTGCTCTCGACGTTGAGCGTGCCGCTCGCCGGAACCTCCTTTGGCGTGGATTTCAATCCGGTGCCGGACCGCCTGCGCATCGTTTCCAACACCGGCCAGAATCTCCGTGTGAATGTCGATACCGGCGCCGTGACGGTGGATGGACCGCTGGCGTTTGGCGCGACGGATACGAACGCGTCTATTTCGCCACAGGTCGCCGCCGCCGGCTACACCAACTCGGTCGCCGGCCGCGCCGCCACGACCACGACGCTCTTCAATATCGATTTCGGTCGCGACGTGCTGGTGCGCCAGGATCCGCCGAACAACGGCACGTTGGTGACGGTGGGTGCGCTGGGCGTCGACTTCACCTCGAGCAGTGACATCGACATCTTCGGGCCCAACGCCGCCTTCGCCGTCAACAACAGCGGTAACGTGGCGACGCTCTACTCGCTCAACCTCACGACGGGCGCCGCGACTTCGGTCGGCACTTTTCCTGCGGGCACGACCGTGGTGGACATCGCGTTCGACGTGAAAGAGCCGGGTCTCGGAATTGTGAATACGTCTGCGCGCGGCGTGGTGGCGGCCGGCGAAGGCGCGGTCATCACCGGCTTCGTGGTGGGCGGCATCTCGCCGGTGAACATCCTCGTGGTGGCGCGTGGTCCCTCGCTCACGCAGTTCGGCGTGACGACGGCGCTGGCTGATACGCGGGTAAGTCTTTTCCGCGGATCCACGCTGCTCGAAACCAATGACGATTGGCAGACGGGCACGCGGACGGCCGAGATCACCGCTTCGACCTTTGCGCCGGGCAGCCCGCGGGAGTCTGCGGTTTTGATGACGCTGGCGCCGGGTGCTTACACGGCGGTTGTCAACGGCGCGGGCACGTCCACTACGGGCGTTGCAATCGTGGAAGTCTACGAATTGCCATAAGCGCACGACGATCGCCAACGGTAGCGGCGCGACCTCCGGGCGCGCCGTGGTCCGAGGCGGTGTGCCATTTTCGGCGGGCCCGGAGGTCCCGCCGCTACCCTCTGTCTGCTCTACCTCGGAGCCAGAGGGTTTTTTACGCCCCCGGCGCGCTCTCTTCGCGGTCGACTGGCTTGATCTTGGTCGGCTGCGGCTGCTTGGCCTGCGCCGTCATATAGGCGATGAGGCGGTCGTTGAAATCGCGGGCGGGATCGTGGCCCATGCGTTTGAGCGCTTGGGTCAATGCGGCCACTTCGACCAATCGCGCGATATCCCGGCCGGGCCGCACATAGAGTTCGATGTGCGGGAGACGCATGCCGAGGATCTCGTAGAAGTTTTCCTCGAGGCCGGTGCGCTCCTCGATGACTTCGGGCGTCCACTCCTTGAGAGAAACGACCATGTCGATGCGCTTGTCCATGCGCACGCTCTTCACTCCGAACATTTCCGCGATATTGATGATGCCGATGCCGCGACACTCCATGTAGCCGCGATTGAGCGGGCGGCTCGAGGCCATCAGTTCGCGCTCGTCGAGGAGCTTGATGACGGTGAGATCGTCGGCGACGAGCGAGTGGCCACGCTCGATCAACGCGAGGGCGCACTCGCTTTTGCCTACGCCGGATTCGCCGCGGATCATTACGCCGACGCCTTTGATATCGAGCGTCGTGGCATGCTCGGTGCCGGCGGGAGCGAACTCGTTGTCGATCGCGAGCGTCGCCAGGTTGATCCAGTTCATCGTGATCATCGGCGTGCGAATGAGCGGCAACCGCATCTCCTCCGCGACGACGAGCATGGGATGCGTCGGATGATAATTGCGCGTGAGCACGATGCAGGGGATGCCGCGCTTCACCATTTTCTGCATCACATCGATCTGCGTCCGCTGGGATAACGTCTTCAGATAAGTCATCTCGGCGGCGCCGAGGACTTGGACGCGTTTATGCGCGAAGTATTTGAAAAAGCCCGTGAGCGCCAGGGCCGGGCGGTTGATTGTTCCCTCGTGGATCAGCCGGTTCATGCCCCGATCGCCGACCACCAACTCCATCTTGAGCTTGTCGCGATAGGT
>JANPIT010000943.1:0-6176 GCA_031425115.1 Opitutaceae bacterium
CCGCGAGACGACGATCGCCGAAATGCTGAAAGCGCGCGGCTATGCCACCGGCATGGCGGGCAAATGGCATCTGGGGCACCGCGATCAGTTCGTGCCCAACCGCCATGGCTTCGACGAATCCTTCGGCCTGCCCTACTCCAACGACATGTGGCCGCATCACCCCGAGGCGAAGGCCGGCACGTATCCAAAACTTCCCCTCTGGGAAAACGGCACGGTCATCGATCCTGATATCACCCCGGACAAGCAACCAAACCTCACGACATGGTATACGGAGCGCGCCGTTTCGTTTATCGAGCGCAACAAAGAGCGGCCCTTCTTCTTCTATCTCGCGCACTCGATGCCACACGTGCCGCTGTTCGTGAGTGATAAGTTCAAGGGCAAATCCCAGCAGGGCCTCTACGGCGACGTGATCATGGAGATCGACTGGTCGGTTGGCGAAGTGCTGGAAACGCTCGCGAAGCACGGGCTCGAGCGCGACACGCTCGTGATTTTTACCAGCGATAATGGACCGTGGCTCAGCTACGGCACGCACGCCGGCAGCGCTGGCCCGCTGCGCGAGGGCAAAGGGACCGCTTGGGAAGGCGGCACCCGCGTGCCCTGTCTCATGCGCTGGCCCGGCCGCATCCCCGCGGCCACGGTGAACGACTCCTTTCTCATGACAATCGACCTCCTCCCGACGATTGCCGGCCGGGTCGGCGCTCAGTTGCCGGCGTTGCCGATCGACGGCCGCGATGTCTGGCCAATCCTCTCCCGGCAACCAGGCGCGAAGAATCCGCATGACGGATACGGCTTCTGGTATGCGCAAAACGAATTGCGTGCCGTGGTCAGCGGCGACGGGCGCTGGAAACTGGTCCTGCCTCACAGCTACCGCACGCTCGCGGCGCGCGCGGGCGGCCGCGATGGCATCCCGGGCAAATACGAGGACGCCTCCGTGACCACCGCCGCACTCTACGATCTCCACCAGGATGTCGGCGAGAAAAAGGACGTCGCGGCCGCCCATCCGGATCAGGTGCAACGCTTGCTGGCCTACGCGGAAAAATGTCGCGACGACCTCGGGGACTCGCTCACGCAACGCACGGGCAAAGGCGCGCGCGAACCGGGTCGGGTCGAGGGTGCACCGGTGGCCGCGAAGAAAAAGAAGTCTGCGTAAGGGTCGGGCGAACTGTCAGCGGCAGCTCGTGCGCGGCCCGCGTTAAGACGTGTCGTCTCTCGGGCGCCGCCGTAGCCGGCGCTGCGGATACACCGCGCGCTACTACTCCTACCTCAACCAACGCTCCAACCACGCATACGCCCGCTCGCGCATGGCCGGCGGAAAATCGTGTTCCACATCCGGGTGCTCCACGGCGATCCGTTCCGCCGCGCGGTGTAATTCGAAGACGGGTCGCGCCGCTGCGACCGCGCGGCCCGCACTCTCCCACTTGAAATTGGCGTCGCGCTTCGGCGAGATCGCCAGGAACGCGCGGGGCGCCAACGCTCCGATCAGCTCGGAGAAATCGAAGGGAATCTGCTCCAGCCGGCCTGCGTAGTCGGCGAGTGCGGGCATGTAGCGGTCTTGCGTCCAACCCTGACCGGGCCGCCAGACCTGAGCCTGTTTTTCCCGGTAGTAGTCGAGATAAGAATCGAAACCGCAGCTGGAGACCACGGCTTTGACTCGCTCGTCGAAGACAGCGGTGTAAATCGAATTATGCCCGCCGAGCGAATGGCCAATGGCACCAAAACCGTGCGGGGAAACTCCGGGTGTGGCCGCGAGCACATCGAGCGCGCGCACGTTGTCCCAAATCGCCTTCATTGTGCCGCTCCGGTAGCCCAACGCCTTCATGTCCGGTTTGTAGTCCGCAAGATGTGGATACGGCGGCGCGAGGACGACAAAGCCCCGCTCGGCCAACTCCTGGCCGTAGTTGCGGCCCGGTTTGGAGCCAGGCAGGCCCAGGCCGACGACGGGGCGATTGCCCTCGTTACCGTTGGTCGGCATGAGCGCCAGCACGCCGGGTGCGGTGGCCGTGCCTGCGAGAACGCTCTTGGGCATGAGGAGAAACGCCGGCACGCGCGCGCCCGGCTCGGCCTGATACGTGATCGCGCGCCGCACGAAGCTGCCGCTATCGGTTTCGCTTTCGACGATGATGTCGAGGGGCACGCGTTTTTCACTCCCGGGCAGCACGCCCATGACGGCTTGCATCCCCGCGAGGATCTCCGCGCGGCGCTGCTGCCAGTCGGCGATCGATCGGACGGGCGTAACTTCTCCCGCCCGCTTTCGAAACTGTAGCAAGTTTTCCCGATCAAGGCGCTCCGCGGACGTCCCGACGGAAATGAGGCACAGCCCGATCAGAACGGCCCGTCTGTAGTGGGTGGATACACTCATTTGACGAGATTCAGTTCTTCCGCGCTCCACGCATCCGTGTGCCCTCTAGTTGCCGCGCGGATCGCCGCTACCTGCTCGGGCTCCACCGGGGACGCTGTATGGCCCCACTCGCGGCGCAGATAAGTGAGGATCGAAGACACTTGCTGGTCGTCGAGTGCGGCCCCGAACGCGGGCATGTCGCCTGTGTGGACGCGACCGAGCACCGTGATCGGCCCGCGCACCCCATGCAGCACGATGCGCACGGTGCGTTCGGCGGAGCCCAAGACCCATTCCGAGTCGAGTAGCGGCGGCGCCAGGCCGTCGAGTCCGCGGCCCGTGGTTTGGTGACACGCCGCGCAGACGGCGGAAAAGAGCGTCTTGCCCGCATCGAATCGCGCTTGCTGATCCGAGGTGAGCGGCTTCACGGCGGCGGTTGCGACAGCACCCGCTTTGCCCGGCCAAACCAGAACGTCGTTCAGCTTCGCGAGGCGTGCTTTCGCGGTCGGATTCTTTTCCAGGTCGGACCAACCCGCCGGTTCCGCGGGAAAGGTCAACGGCCGCCGCGACGCACCGACGCCCGGCACGAAGCCGTCGAGCAGTGCCACCGCTGGTGTGCCCCGGCCCGCACCCGCCGCCGCTCCTGCGAGGGCGATCACCCGCTCGATGGCCGGAACCTGGCGTGCGCCCAAAACTCCGCGCGCCAGGCCCGTAAGGATTTTGTTGGCTTCCGCGTTCCCGGCCGACCACGCGGGCAGCGTCGTCAGCGCTTCGATCAAGGCCAGCTCCCGACCTCCGAGCCCGCTGAAAAGCGCGTCGCGTAGAAAGATATTCTGTGGATGAGCGCGCGCAATTTCAGCCAGTGCAGTATCCACTGCGGCATCACGCGCCTGCCCCAACGTGAGCATCGCCTGGAGTTGGACCTCGGCTGACTTGTCCTTCCCCAAAGCCAGCACGCGCGCGATCATGTCGCTGCGCTCGCCGCCCTCGAGAAAACGCTCGCTGAGCCGCACTGCGGTCGCGCGCACCACGGGATCCTTGTCGGCCAGGCCGGCCACCACGGTCGCGCGATCCAGCGCTGCGGTGCCCGCTAACGTCCACAGCGCGTGCATCCGGCCGAATGCGATCGGTCCCTTCAGCGCGACCTGTCGAATCGCCGGCACCAGCGTTGCATCGCGGCGCTCGACGAGGATGCGCTGGGCTGTCTCGCGCCACCACGCGTTGGGATGCGAGAGGTTTTCCACCCACTGCGCCGGGGCGATTGTCGCAATGTTGCCCGTGCGCGGCGCCGGCTTATCCGCCGGCACGACCCGATAAATCCGCCCGAGATGCTGCGGATCGACCAGTCCGCGCTCCTCGCTCTGTTTGCGCAGGTAGCTCGTCAGAGAGATTCGGTGCTGCAGGACGCCGCGGTAAAGATCCACCACGTAGAGCGCGCCGTCGGGTCCCGTCGCAAAACTGACCGGCCGGAAACGTTCGTCGGTCGACGCGATGAATTCCTGCTTCTGCTCCGCATACGCGTTGCGCCCGCGGACCGTGCCGTTCTCGCCGGTCAGCACCGTGCGGCGAACAAAGTTCCCGGAGGGCTCGGCTACGAAAAGATTTCCCGCCAGCTCAGGCATCAAGTCGCCGCGGTAAACCCACCAGCCGCACGCCGCGGTGAACTCTTTCAACTTTCCGTCGCGCAGCATGTCGGACCGGTAGCCGCGGTTGATCCCGGGGTTCACGCGCGCCGGCCAGACCAACTGATTGTCCGCGCCGTTGACGTTGGTGCCGGCCAGCCGCGGGTAGTTGGGATTACGCTGTAGGTAATCGGAGAAGATCACGTCGACGCGCAGCGAGTCGCTGTTGGAGCCGTGATACAGGCGGCCGAAATCGTCCTGCGTGAGGCCCCATTGCCCGCGGAAGCTGGTCGTGCCCGTTTCCCAGGTGCCGTTGGTGAAACGAAATTTCCGCGTGTAGGCCGCGCTGTAGATCCAGTTGTCGTAGGCCCAGAGTAAACTGTTCGGTGCGCGCTCCGGGTTGGCCAGGTGTGGCCGCTTCGGATCGACGCGCACGCCATAGTCGGTTGCGATCACCTCGCGCGTGTCGGCTTTGCCGTCCCCGTCCGTGTCGCGCAGATACAACAGCTCGGGCGGCGCGCCCACCAGCACACCCTCGCCCACTACCGCGATGGCGCGCGGCAGCACGAGCTGGTCGATGAAGACCTTGGATTCTTCGTAGCGACCGTCGCCATCGTTGTCGCGCAGCACCACGATGCGGCCCACCGGCGCGTCCTCGCGGTTGCCATCTAGATCGGGCATGTAGCCACGCATCTCGACGACGAACATCCGGCCATCAGGCGCGAACGCGATTGCCACGGGTTCCTGCACCTGCGGCTCGGCCGCCGCGAGTTCGAGTTTGATCCCGGGTGCGAGCGTAAAGGACTTCAACGCCTGTTCCGGGGTGAGCGCATGAGCTGGCGGAATCTTGTCTGCGGGGACGAGTGACTTCTGCACCTCACCCGCCTTGTCCGCCCGATCGCCAATTTGGGCCCGAGCGACGAGAGGAAGGAGGAACGCGAGAGCGAGAAATGTGCGCATGTGGATAAAATCTCTCAACACTCAGTCGGTTAAATGGGGAGAGCTGGAAAGCAGGAAAAAAAATCGGGCATGCCGGAACAGTCGCCCAAAACGCCCTTGACTCACGGGAGCGTCAAATAACTTTCCAGTTACGAGTTGATCGACTCGTGGGCCCATCCGTTTTACCCCGCCCGCTGCGCATTCTTCCCATGCCCCTCCCCCTCTCCCGCCGCAATTTCCTCGGGCGAGCCGCGTCCGCTGGCGCCGGTGTCGCACTCGCCATTTCGCCCGGCCGGGCCGCCGACACCGCCGCGAAAACTCCGGCACGTTCGACGCCCGCAGCCGGCGCTCCGGGCGAATGGCCGATTTGGGATCAACGCGATGAGACCGCGCTGCTCGACGTGTTGCGCTCCGGCAAATGGGGCCGCAGCGGCTCAGGCGGTGTGCGGGTGAAGGAATTTGAGGCACTTTTCGCGAAACGCATGGGCGCGAAATTCTGCGTGGCGACGTCCTCCGGCACTACCGCGCTGCTGAGTTCGCTCGGCGCCCTGAACATCGGGCCCGGCGATGAAGTGATTCTGCCACCCTACACGTTTGTCGCGACGTTCAACGCCATCACGGCGAACTTCGCGCTACCGGTATTCGCTGATGTCGAGGCGACGAGTTTCCAGATCGATCCCGCGAAACTCTCCGCCGCGATCACTCCCGCGACCAAGCTGCTGCTGCCCGTGCACATCGGCGGTTCGACGTGCGAGATCGACGCCATCGCGCAGATCGCACGCGGCCGCCAGATTCCCCTGATCGAGGATGCCTGCCAGGCGTTGACCGCCGAATGGCGGGGCCAGCCCATCGGCACCAAAGGCATCGGCGGCTGCTTCAGTTTCCAAGCGAGTAAGAATCTCACCGCGGGCGAAGGCGGCGCGGTGCTGACCAACGACGAGGCGTTTGCGAATCAGGTTTTCAATTTTCACACCCCGGGCGCCCCGAAGCCCGGCCAGAGTTGGGGACGGGCTGCCAATTACCGCATCACGGAATTCCAGGCCGGCCTGCTCCTCGCGCAATATACCCGCTTCGAGGCCCAGCAAGAGGCGCGTCATGCCAACGCCACCTACCTCTCCTCATTGTTGGCGAAGATCCCGGGCATCACGCCGGCCTCGCTCGCAAGCGGCAATAATCGCAGCGGCTGGCATCTTTTCATGATGCGTTACGATGCCCGGCAATTCGCGGGCCTCTCCCGGGCGAAGTTCCTGCAGGCTCTCGGCAGGGAAGGCGTCGCCGCG
>JANPIT010000944.1:0-2735 GCA_031425115.1 Opitutaceae bacterium
GTCGCAGCAAGTCTGCGCCCCTACAGTCTACGACTGGTCGTTACTTGCCAGCGGCCCAGAGGAGGCCGCGCGAGACGAGGGCGATGAAGACGGGGTCGTGCCAGGTGACGTTGCCGTGGCCGTAGGTCGTGCCGAAGACGCGCGTGCCGTGGTAGTCGTTGGTCCAGATCACGGGGTGATCCTTGCCGTCTTTCTCGCTCTTCGACGTCGCGAGCGCGCGGGCCTTGGGCCAGAGCTTTTCGATGATGTAGAGTTCGTCCATCGGCGTCGTCCAGGCGGCGGGAAAACCGCGCAGGGCGGGGTGGTCGGCGGCGAGCACTTTTACCGGATACTGGCTCTGATGGTCGTGATGACGGCTCGTGACGCCGAGGAACTCGCGCCAGTCGTCGTCCTTTAATGTCCGATACGTGTGCATCGCGCAGTGGATCACGACGGCGGGGGTGCCGGCTTTGTGCGCGGCGGTGATTTTGCGCACGTAGTCGATGTCGGTGACGTCGGCGAAGCACTCGTTGTGGACGACGACGTCGTAGGCTTTGCCCCAGTCGGCCTTGTCGTAGAGCGAGCTCTTGTGGTTCTTGGTCTTTCCGCCCTCGTTCAGGACGGTCCAAGTGATGGCGCCGAATTTCTGCGAGCCTTCCGTGAGGGCCTTGGCCTGGAGTTCGTAGTCGTGACAGCAGCCGCCGGTGACGAGTAGGGCGCGGACGGGCACAGCGGGGGCGGTCGCCGCGAGGACGGTGGCGCCGAGGAGACAGAAGAGGGAGAGGAGGCGGAGGGACATGGGGAAAGGCGAAAAGAGAAAGGCGGAAGGCGGAAGGCGAAAGGGGGAGGGCGGTTATTGGAGAGTGAGGGTGACGCCGCGGACATCCATGACTTGCTTGCCGGCGACTTGCGAGGCGCGGAGCGTGAGCTGGCCACGGCCTTTTTCGAGGCGCACGCGGCCGAAGGAAAGCGGCTTGAATTCCTTCATCTCGGACTGCGTGCGGGTGACGCGGTCGCGCTGATCGCGGAACGGAGGATCCCAGGCCTCGGTAACTTTCGCGGTGGCGCGGGTATTTTTGAAGGTCAGCTCGACCAACGAGCCGACGTCCGCCGCGGCGCAGGTATACTGCACCTCGACTTGGTAATTACCCGACTCATTCACCTCGATGTCCCAAGTGATCGTGTCCTCTGGCGTCGTCCAGTTGGTGAAGAACGAGCTGTTCGGCGCGCCGGCGCTGCGCTTCACGCCACCATGCGGCACGCCATCGCGGGCGGGGAGGGGCGTCCAGGGAAACTCGCGATAGCCCACCGAAAACGGGCGGTTGTCGGATTGCTGGGCGGCGGCCTTGCCTTCTTTGCGGCCCTTGCCTTTGGCCGGCTGGGCGTCGACGGCAACGGCGGTCGCGCCCAGGACATCGGTCCGCCACGCGGCTACGGCGGCGCGGAGATTCCTGGCGGTCTCAGCCTGCTCCTCGGCGATATCTTTCGTTTGATTGGGATCGTTGGTGAGGTCGAACAACGCGCCGCGGGCGTCGAGGCGGTGGCGTTGGGTGCGCACGCTGACGTTGCCGTTTTGGTGCGAGAAGATCATCCGGTCCGGCCAATCGCGGGCCTGGCCGAGGAGGAGCGGTGAAATGTCTTTGCCGTCGAGCGGGAGGTTGCCGACGCGGGGCACGCCGGTGAGCGCGCTCAGTGTAGGCAAAATGTCGATACCGCCGGCGATCTGGGAAACCTGGGTGCCGGCTTTGATCTTCGCCGGATAGCGGATGAAGAAGGGCGAGCGGACGCCGCCTTCTTCGGTGGAGCCTTTCTTGCCCTTCATGCCGGCGTTCCACGTCATCGCCGCCGGACCGTTGTCGGAGAAGTAGATCACGATCGTGTTCTCAGCGAGTTTGAGGTCCTCGAGCTGGCGGAGAACCCGGCCGACGTTCCAGTCGAGGTTTTCGGTCATCGCGAGGACGCAACGCGTGATGTCGAGATTCTCGTTGGCGCCATCGTGGCCGCGCTGGCCGATCGCGCGATCCTTCCACTTGTTCCAATACTCATCGGGGACGCAGAACGGCGAGTGGGGGGTGTTGTAGGGAATGTAGGCAAGGAATGGCTTGGCACGGTTTTTCGCGATGAACTCCATCGCGTGCTCGGTGAAATCATCGGCGACGTAGCCTTTGCCGCGGACCATCTTGCCGTTGTGCTCGAGGAGGGCGTCGAAGTATTCGGCCCAGTGGCCGGAGGTGAAGCCGTAGAACTCGTCGAAGCCGCGCGCGTTCGGGTGGTAGGGCCACTGGCTGCCGTTGTGCCATTTGCCGAAGAGGCCGGTGGCGTAGCCGGCAGCCTTGAAGGTGTCGGCAATGGTCTTCTCGCTCGTATTCAGTCTTTCGAGACCGGTGCTCACGCCGCGCACGCCGCCGCGCGAGTGATAACGGCCGGTGAAGAACTCGGCGCGGGTCGGGGCGCAGACCGAGCAGACGAAGAAGCGGTCGACGACGGCGCCGCCGCGGCCAATCGAATCGATGGCGGGCGTCTTGATGTTCTGGTTGCCGTTCAGGCTGAGGTCGCCCCAGCCCTGATCGTCGGCGAGGAAGATGACGATGTTCGGGGGTCGGTTGGCGGCGCGGGCGACGAGGCTGGCGAGAGCGAAAAAAAGGACGAGGAGAGGAAGGCGTCTCATGGGGTAGGAGTGAATTGAGGTGGAGCGGCTTGTCCCCAAGACGCTGGTTTGGGACCGCGCGTAAATCCTGAAAGCGCGTTGGGGACAA
>JANPIT010000945.1:0-17019 GCA_031425115.1 Opitutaceae bacterium
GCGATGCTCACCGCGATGCACCTCGCCACGACGCTCGGCGCATGGGCATATGCCTTTCCCGTTTTGATCGCCCTGAGCTGCGTGTTCACCAAGCAGCACTACGTCGTCGATCTCCCCGCCGGCGCCGCCCTCGGCTGGGGCGTCTTTCAACTTTTCCGCGTCCTGTATTGAGCCTCGCTCCGAAGGTGCAGCGTGTTGTCCCCAACGCGCTTCACGAGCCACGAATCCATTCTATGCTCACGTCTCATCCCCAGCGGCTGGAGGTCAAACCGCTCCCCCCCGCACCTCACCGCATCACCGTCGCCGTCGCCACCCCTCGCGACCGCGACGCCATCGCCCGCCTGCGCCACGAGGTTTACGCCCGCGAGCTCGGCCAGCACTCAACGAATGCCTCCCAGCGCCTCGGCGATTCGCTCGATGCCTGGAACGTCGTGCTCGTCGCGCGTCTCGGCGATGCCATCGCCGGCTTCATCAGCCTCACGCCACCCGGCCAGCCCGCGTATTCTATCGACAAATACTTCACGCGCGCCGCGCTGCCTTTCGCCGTCGACGACCGCCTCTTCGAGGTGCGGCTGCTTACCGTCCTCAAACCCCACCGCGGCCGCGAACTCGCGCTGCTCCTCATGTATGCCGCCTTCCGCTGGGTCGAGTCGCACGGCGGCACCCGCATTGTCGCCATCGGCCGCCGCGAGGTGGTCGATCTCTACACCCGCGTCGGCCTCCGGCCCGTCGGGCTCACCGCGCTATCCGGCGCTGTCACCTACGACCTCCTCCTCGCCGAGGTCGCGGCCTTGCGCGCCCGCGCCGACGAGATGTCCGGCGTCTTCGAGCGCGTCGCCGAGCGCACCGACTGGCAGCTCGCGTTTCCCTTCGCAAAACCCGCGCCGTGCTTCCACGGCGGCGCCTTCTTCTCCGCGATCGGCGAAAACTTCGCCGACCTCGATCGTCGCCACGCCATCATCAATGCCGATGTCCTCGACGCGTGGTTCCCACCCGCACCCGGCGTTCTCACCGCCCTCACAGACCATCTGCCCTGGCTCCTCCGCACCTCCCCGCCCACCGGTTGCGACGGCCTGATCGCCGCGATCGCGCATGCTCGCGGCGTCGCACCGGAAACCATCCTGCCCGGCGCCGGCTCCTCCGATCTGATCTTTCGCGCGCTTCGCCACTGGCTCACGCCGCAGTCACACGCGCTGATCCTCGATCCAACCTACGGCGAATACGCCCACGTGCTCGAGCGCGTCATCGGCTGCACCGTTGACCGACTCACCCTCTCGCGCGCCCACGACTACGCCGTGGATCTCGCGTGCTTGGAAGAGGCGCTGGCCGACGACTACGATCTCGTCGTCCTCGTAAATCCCAACAGCCCGACCGGCCGCCACATCCCGCGCGTCGCGCTCGAGTCCATTCTCCGCCGCGCTCCGCAGCGCACGCGAATCTGGATCGACGAGACCTACATCGACTACGCCGGCGCCGAGCAATCCCTCGAGCCCTTCGCCGCCGCTTCGGAAAACGTGATCGTCTGTAAATCCATGTCCAAGGTTTACGCGCTCAGCGGCGCCCGCGCCGCTTATCTCTGCGCCGGTCCGCATCAGCTCGAAGCCCTCCGCGCGATCACGCCGCCCTGGGTCGTGAGCCTCCCCGCCCAAGTTGCCGCCGTGCGCGCGCTGGAAGATCCCGCGTATTACTTTTCCCGTTACGCGGAAACGCACGCCGCCCGCGATCAACTCGCCACCGATCTGCGCGCCCTCGGCTGGGACGTGCTGCCCGGCATCGCGAATTTTCTGCTTTGCCACTTGCCGCCCCACGGCCCCGACGCTGAAACCATCGTGCAACGCTGCCGCGCCCACGGCCTCTTCCTCCGCAACGCCCGCGCCATGAGCCAGCATCTCGGCGATCGCACCGTGCGCATCGCGGTGAAGGACGCAGCGACGAATCAACGCATGCTCGCGATTCTACGGGGCGTCCTTAACACTCCCTCGCGCCCAGCCTCGTGCGAGCCACCAGGACGTTGAGCGCCCAGCCCGTTTGCCGCTCCGCGGTCTTCGCAGTCTCCGCGTTTCAAAATTTTCCATCGGTTTGTCGCGCCGGATTCTAGTTCGACGCCTGCCGTCTCCATCGTCACCGTCCCCGCGCTCTACTCGTTTCCTTTCCCACCCATGCAGGAAAATCGCCGCGCCACCTGGTCCTGGGCTCTCATCGACTGGGCCAACTCGTCCTTCGCCCTCGTCGTGATGACGGCGTTTTTCCCCGCGCTCTTCAAAGACTACTGGTGCAAGGACGTCGCCGGCATGACACCCGAGCGCAGCACCCTGTATCTCGGCTATGCCAACACGATCTCGAGCCTCGTCATCGCCGTGATGGCGCCGATCCTCGGTTCGATCGCGGATCAGGGCAACGGGAAGAAAAAATTCCTTCTCACCTTCACCCTTCTCGGCGCGGTGGCGACCGCGATGCTCCCGCTCGCCGCGCAGGGCAACTACCTCCTCGCTGGCACGCTCTACGCGATCGCGGCGCTGGGGTTTTCGGGCAACAACATGTTCTCCGACGCTCTGATCACCGATGTCGCCGAGCCGAAAAACTACGACCGCGTCTCCGCGCTCGGCTACGGCCTCGGCTACATCGGCGGTGGCCTCCTGTTCGCGGGGCTCGTTGTAGTCGTCGCGGATCCGCAGAAGTTCGGTTTCTCCGGCGCCGTCGCGGCCGTGCACGCGGGCTTCTGGATCACCGCCGGCTGGTGGCTGCTGTTTTCGATCCCCGCCATGCTCTGGGTCCGCGAGACCCCGGGCACGCCGGCCGTCGGCGAGGGCTCGGTGCTCACGCGCGGCTTCCGGCAATTCGCCGCGACCTTCCGTGAAATCCGCCACGATCGCCGGCTCCTCTTTTTTCTCGGCGCCTACATTCTCTACATCGACGGCGTGAACACCGTGATCAAGATGGCGGTCGATTTCGGCAGCGCCATCGGGCTCGACACGGCCGGCATGATGAAAGCGCTGCTCGTCACCCAATTCGTCGCTTTCCCCGCCGCGATCGCGTTCGGCCGCATCGGCGAAAAGTTCGGCGCCAAACGCGGCATCATGATCGGCATCGTCGTCTATGCCGGCGTGTGCGTCTTCGCCACGCGGATGGATTCGCAGCGCGAGTTCTTCATCATGGCGGTCGTGATCGGGCTCGTGCAGGGCGGCGTGCAGTCGCTCAGCCGGTCCTTCTTCGCCAGCCTCATCCCCCCGGAAAAGGGCGGCCAGTATTTCGGCTTCTACAACATGCTCGGCAAGTTCGCCGCCATCATCGGCCCCACGCTGATGGGCCTCACCGCTCTCGCGATCGGCAACCGCGCCTCGATCCTCTCGCTCCTGCTTCTCTTCGGCGGCGGCGGATGGCTGTTGACGAAGGTCCGCCCGCCCGAACCGTCCGCCTAAAATCCCGCGTTTGCGCAGTTGCACCGCGGCGGCTCTCCGCTTTGTTAGCCGTCCCATGCGCCCCCATCGTCTGCTCCTCTGCATCCTCGCGCTCGCCCCGTCCAGTGTGGCATTCGCGCAAAACATCCGGGCAACCGGCAAGATTAACGAGTTCTACATGGCAGCCTGCTCGAACTGCCACGGCAAGAAACTCGAGGGCGGCCAGACGCCCGCCAACAACAAGGTGCCTTCCCTGCTGGACGACGAGTGGCTGCACGGCGGCGACGACGAGAGCATCGCGAAGAGCATCAAGATCGGTTACCCGGAGAAGGAGATGCCAGGTTGGGCCGCGGGCATGACCGACAAGGAAATCCGCGCGATGGTGATTTATATCCGCGAACAGCAGTTCGCCTTCCGTCGCGGCGAAACCAAGATCGAGAAGCGCCCCGACGATCTCGTGGCCAAAAGCAAGCTCCACAATTTCGAGGTGCACCCCTGGGTCAGCGGCCTCGTCGAACCGTGGGGCCTCGCCTTCCTCCCCGGCAACAAGGCCGTCGTCGCGGAGAAAAAGGGGTTTCTCTACACCGTCGACAACGGCAAGCTCGCCCCCCGTCCGCTGCTCGGCACACCGCTCGCCGACACCGCGGGCCAAGCCGGCCTGTTCGATGTCGTGCCCCATCCTGACTACGCCCAGAACGGCTGGCTCTACCTCGCTTTCAGCGATCTCCAGAAACGCGACGGTCAGATGGTGAGCCTCACGCGCATCGTCCGCGGCAAGATCAAGGAGAAGGAAAACATCTTCGCCGACGTTGAGACCGTTTATCAGGCGCCACTCGAGCTCTACCCCAAGGCAGGCGGCGTGCACTTCGGCGGTCGCATCGTTTTCGACGGCAAGGGCTATCTCTTTTTCACCATCGGTGATCGCGGTTCGGGGCCCAACGCTCAGAACCTCGCCCTCCCGATGGGCAAAGTCCACCGCATCCACGACGACGGTCGCGTGCCCGAGGATAATCCCTTCCGCAAGGACCCGAAGGCGCTGCCCACGATCTGGAGCTACGGCCACCGCAATCCGCAGGGCCTCGCGATGAACTCCGCGAACGGCGAACTCTACGACTTGGAGCACGGACCGCGCGGCGGCGACGAAGTGAATCTCGTCCAGCCCAGTAAGAATTACGGCTGGCCGGTAATCAGCTACGGCATGGACTACCCGGGCACGCCGATCGGCGAAGGCCTCACCGCCAAGGAAGGCATGGTGCAGCCCGCCAAATACTGGACTCCCTCCATCGCCCCGTGCGGCGCGAATTTCTACACCGGTGACAAATTTCCGAAGTGGAAAAACAATCTGTTCGTGGCCTCCCTCGTCGGCGAGCAGCTCGTGCGCCTGGAAATCCAAGACAACAAGCTCGCTGCCGAAGAAGTCGTGTTCAGCAATCTTGGCCGCATCCGTCACGTGATCGGCGGACCGGACGGCGCCCTCTACGTGCTGCTCCCGACGAAGATCTCGCGGATCGCTCCTGCGCAGTAAGCGCCGGTCAGGTCAGTGACGGAACGCGCCAGCGTTCCGTCGTCGGACAAAACAAAACCCGTTCTGCTCCGAACGGGTTTTTGCTTTCCGCCGAGGCGAATCACGCCCGCCCGGCTCCTACCGTCCGTGCGTTGCTCACCACGCTGCGTGCGTGCGCTCATCACTGCGACGCAAACCGCCCCCAGTGAGCGGACCCAGCGGCTCCAGCAGCGTGGCGCTCGTTGAAGGTAACGACGTGCGTGATTCACCAATCACGCCGGCTGCGCGCCGAACTCACCACCGTTCAGCTCGCAGCGGCTGGGCCAGGCAAACGCCAACGACTTCCATTCACCGCGCTTGCCATCTCGCGAGCCGAGGCCTCGGCTCGTCCCACCCCGCCGACGCCGCGATCCAGCCCCGCCGCGCCAGCTCTCCCTACCTTCCGGCTTAGGTTAGCTCTGAACTCATTCCGCGCGCGCCGCACGACGGCGCTGCGCGCCCAGCCTCTCCGCAGTTCCGCGCCACCGCGCGCGTTTGGCCGCGAGAAATGGCCCGCTTTTTCGCCGCCGTGTCAGTCCCCCGCATTCCCCTCCAGTCCACGTTACATTCCTCATGAAATCACTCCGACTCTTCATCGCCGCTTGCGCCACGCTCCTCGCCGCCTGCTCGGCGTCTGCAGCTGATTCGAAACCCATCGCCCGCGTCATCTCCGTGCTCGATATCGAGACCGACGACCCCGGCGCCTACGCCACGTGGATCAAGCAATACAACGAGGTCGCCAAAGCGAAGCTCAACATCGACCCCTACCTGCGCGTGTATCAGAGCGGCTTTGACGGCAAAGGCGCAGGCAATGTTCGCGCCGTTATCAGCGCCGCCTCGGTCGCGGAATTGATGAAAAACGCAGCCTCCCTCGAGAACGACCCGGCTATTCTCGAGAACCAACAGCATATCAAAGCAGTCCGAAAAATCGGCGCACGCGTGCTCTACCAGGCCGTGCGTTTCGATGGCGTGAATCCGAAGGGCGCCAATAATTACACCACTCTTGCCATTATCCCAGATGAGGCCGCCTACCTCACCGCCGTCGATGAACTGCGCAAGGTGCTGGACACGGCGGGACTGAAGGACGCGAAGATAGGAGTGTATCGTGTGCTCGCAGGGCGCACCGACCACACCCACCGCGTCACCGTAAGTTTGCCTTCGCGCGAGCGCCTGGCCGTTTTTCTCGACTCAGCCGCGACCCACGCGCAACTGAACGCCTGGCTCGCCAGCACCGCCAAGCTGCGCACCGTCGTCGCCAACATGACCTCGCGCGAGATCACCAAGTAACCTCGACGCCCTCGCCAAGTCGCGCCGGTTAGCGCGACTTGGTTGTCGCAGCTCCCGCCGCCTCGGCTCAAACCAGCTTCCGGCGCTGCGCGCTCATGCCGCTTGGGAGCGCAATTCTCACAGAGAAGCCAAGCCTACCCCCGCTCGTGCGTTCCTCTAGCTTTAGCGCGCGCCAGTGGCCGAAAAATGGAGTCACGCCCCGCATGAACCCGCCCTTGACACCCCCCGCACCGCCCGGCACCACTGACCCTCTTTTTCTCTCAACATCATGAAACCCACATTCCGCCCGCACCGCAAAAAGCGCGCCCGCAAGATTGGTTACCGTGCCCGGATGGCCACCAAAGGTGGTCGCAAAGTCATTCGCGCCCGTCGTCTCAAGGGCCGCAAGCGCCTCACGGTCGTCTAATTGCCCCGGCAGCCGCGTCCACTCGCGAGTGGAATTCAACGCGCCCGCCGCGACGGCCCATGCGTTTCCGACCGGAGCAGCACCTGCGCCGCCCGAGCGACATTCGGGGCGTCCGTGAGCAGGGGCGCCGGATCGATTGTCGTGTTTTCACCCTTTGGTGGAAACCGCGCGCCACGGATAAGCCGATCCTCCCGGTCCCGCGCGTCTGCGTGATCGCTTCCACTGCGGCCGTCGGCCATGCGGTGCTGCGCAACCGCGCTAAACGCCGGCTACGTGAGCTCTTCCGCGCGCAGCAGGCACGCGTCCCTCCTCACTGCGACTTGTTGCTGATCGCCCGCGCCGCCGCGACTACGATTCCGCAGGCGGAGCTCGAAAAGAAATTTATCGATGCCTGCCGTCAGATTCCCTCGGCGCCCACCGCTGCCTGATGTCGCCATGAACGCGTTTCGCTTCTTCCTGCGGCTGCCGGCCGCCACTCTGCTGCTCTCGATCCGCCTCTATCAGCGCATCCTCTCCCCCGCGCTGCCGATTCTCACCCTGGGGCGCTGCGGCTGTCGGTTTTCGCCGACATGCTCGCACTATGCCGCTGAGGCGATCCGCTGCCACGGGGCCCTCGCGGGCACGGCCCTCGCGTTCGTGCGCCTCGTAAAATGCACCCCGCTGCACCCGGGCGGTTTCGATCCTGTTCCACCGCGCCCGTCAAATCTCCGCTGCACCGCGGTCCGTTTTTCGCCTCCGGCCTCTAGCCTCTAGCCTTCCGTTTAATGGACAAAAAGAATTTCACCATCGGCGCGCTGCTCCTTGTGGCCGCGTTTGCCCTCCTCTTCTTCGGTCCCAAGTCCGCGCCTCCGGCCACCGCGCCCGCGTCGGCTTCCGAAAAATCGCCCGCCGGCACTGCCGGCACCGAGCGCGGTCCCGCGACCGTTCCGTCGCCCGGCCAGCCGCAGCCGGTGCCCACCAGCGCGGTCAACGCCGCCTTTGCCGCCATCAACCGCGATGCCGCGGACGCCACCGTCACGACGTTGCGTAATGGATACATCGAAGCGCGCTTCACCAATTCCGGCGGGGCCCTGCGCGAGGTCGCCTTCATCAAGCGCGATGACAAGAACCGGCTCGTCTACCCCGAAAAGCTCGGCGGCGACACACCCTACGTCTTCAACGCACTCCACGCCCACCCGATCCTCGCTTTCGTCGATTATCCCGGACTGGACCGCAACGCCCGCTTCGAACTCGTTTCGCAGACGACGAGCGAGGTCGTTTACCGCGCGGTGCTCGAGAACCGCCTGGAGGTCACGCGCCGCTATGTGATCGCGCCGGAAAAAGCCGACGCCTCCGATCCGTATCAGATCCGCCACGAGACCACCCTCCGCAATCTCTCCGACCAGACTTCCGAGCTGAAGCGCGTGAGCTTCTCCCTCGGCACCGCCGCTCCGACGGAGGCAGATGCCGCTGGCATTCAGCTGACCACCGGTTTCAACAACGGCGAAGACCGCACGTTCATCCCACGCGCCGAGCTCGAAGCCGGCAGCGGTTTCCTTGGGATCGGCGCGCAGAACTCGAAGCCGTCGATCACCAGCCCCGGTCCCTTGGTGTGGACCGCCGTGAAGAATCAGTTTTTCGCCAGCATCCTCACCGGCACCGAGCCGGCGAGCGGACTCATCACGCAGCGCGTGAAACTCCTCGAGACGCTGCACGACGAAGACGTCCGCGCCTACGGCGTGACGGGCATCGCGCAATTTGATGTGAAGCCGCTCGCGCCCAAGGCCGAGGCCAAGCTGGCAGGCTCGATCTACGTCGGCCCGAAGGAATACCGCCGCCTCGCCAAGGCCAGCGCGTTCAAGGCCGACGAAGACAAGGTGATGGACTTTGGCTTCTTCAAATTCTTCAGCGAAATCCTGCTCACGCTGATGACATGGTTCAACGGCATGACCCACAACTGGGGCATCGCGATTATTCTCACCACGCTCGCGCTCAAGACGGTCTTCATCCCCTTCACGCTCGCGGCGTCGAAGTCCGCGAAACGCATGGCGAAGATTCAGCCTGAGATGGTGGCCATCCGCGAGAAATACAAAGACAACCCGCAGAAGCAGCAGCAGGCGACGATGGAGCTGTTCAAGACGCGGAAGATTAATCCGATCGGCGGATGTTTCCCGATTCTGATTACGATCCCGTTCTTCATGGGCTTCTTCACGATGCTCGGCAGCGCCGCCGAACTGCGCTTCCAGCCGTTTCTCTGGGCGCCCGACCTCGCCTCGCCGGACACGATCGCCGTCCTCTTCGGTTTCTTCCCGATCAACATCATGCCCGTGCTCATGGGCGCCACGATGGTGATCCAGATGCGCCTCACGCCGTCGCCGTCCGTCGACAACATGCAGATGAAGATGATGAAGTTCATGCCCTACATCTTCGCGGCGATCTGCTACAACTTCTCCTGCGCCCTCTCGCTCTACTCCTTCGTCAACGGTCTTTTCACCATCGTGCAGCAGCTGGTGATCAACAACATGAAGGACCCCGTGGAACCCGAGATCGTCCCCACCAAAGGCGGCAAGGCAGTGAAGAACGTCACGCCGACGAATAAGAAGCTGAAGTGAGGCGCCGGAGCGGAGAGCTAAGAGCATCAAACTCAGCACCGCTCCCCGGCAAATCGCTCGGAGTGCAGGATTCAGCCTCTCAGCTCTCGTCTCCCGCTAGCAGTCGACTGTAGGGGCGCAGACTTGCTGCGCCCGTTCTACGAGCCAGCGGAAGGGCGCCGTGTCGCACCGCCTGCCCGTCATAACCCAGTCAGTTACTTGCCTCGCACGCCGGCTGCTTGTTGGCTCTACCACTTCAATGACCGACGACCTGGAGCTCGCTCCCGCTGTGGAGAACGCGACGCCGCGCCACCTAGCCCCCGGCGAGGTCGGTCTCGTCGCGCCGCGCGACTTCGTTCACGGGCAGCCATTCACGTTTAAAAGCGGCCAGGTCATCCCCGGTTTCACGCTGCGTTATGAAACCTACGGCGCGCTCAATGCCACGCGCGACAACGCGATTCTGATCTGCCACGCGCTGAGCGGTGATCACCATTGCGCGGGCTGGCACGCGGCTAGCGATCGCAAACCCGGCTGGTGGAATAATCTCATCGGCCCCGGCAAAGCCGTCGATACGCGCCGCTTTTTCGTCGTCTGCGCCAACGTCCTCGGCGGCTGCCAGGGCTCGACCGGACCGTCGTCGACCAATCCTGACACGAGCCGGCCTTACGGCACGCTGTTCCCGTTTGTCACGATCCGCGATATGGTGCGTGCGCAGAAACTCCTGCTCGACCATCTCGGCGTGACTGAATTACACGGCATCATCGGCGGCTCGATGGGCGGCATGCAGGCGCTGCTGTTCGCGATCGAGTTTCCCCACTTTATCCGGCGCGTGCTCGCCATGGCCACGACGGGCCGCGAGAGCGCGCAAGCGATCGCGTTCAATGAAGTCGGCCGACAGGCGATCATGCAGGACCCGGCCTGGAATCGGGGCGACTACGCCAAAGACGCCGGCCCCAAGGTCGGCCTCGCGATCGCCCGCATGATGGCGCACATCACCTACGTTTCCGATGCGAGCATGGACCGGAAATTCGGTCGTCGCAAAAAAGAGACCGCCAACAGCGATGCCTACACCTTCGACGTGCAGTTCGAGGTCGAGGGCTATCTCCGCCACCAAGGCCAGAGCTTCATCAACCGCTTCGACGCCAACTCCTATCTCTACATCACGCGCGCACTGGATCAGTTCGATCTCGCGCACGCGTATGGGACGCTCGAGGGCGCCTTCGCGCCCGTCGAGGCCGACACTCTCGTGGTGGGTTTCACCAGCGACTGGCTGTTTCCGCCCGAGCAAAATCGCCAACTCGCCCTCGCCCTCCTCCGCGCCGGCAAGCGCGCGAGCTACGCCGAACTCAGCACCGACCTCGGCCACGATTCATTCCTGCTCGAATCGGAGGAGCTCTACGCCCTCGTCCGCGGCTTCCTCGAACGCGACCAGCCGTATGTATTCGATTACTCGATATAGAACCGTGGCCACTTCTACTCTCAATCATATCTGGAACTCAGGAAATCAGGAACGAACAGGCTGACTTTTTCATGATTTCCTGAGTTCCAGATTCGTCCTGCTTTTTCTCTTTCCGAGTTCATGACCCAAATCGTCAAACGCACCGTCGACATGGAGATCATCGGCGACTGGGTGGAGCCCAATACCCGCGTGCTCGATCTCGGCTGCGGCGCCGGCGTGCTGCTCGATTATCTCGTGCAAAAGAAAAAGGTCTCCGGCATCGGCGTGGACCTCGACTTCGGCAAGATCACCGCCTGCGTCCGCCGCGGGCTCGCCGCCTACCAGGGCGACATGACATCGTTCATGCGCGCGTTTCCCGAGAAACATTTCGACCGCGTGATCTGCTCACGCACCGTGCACGAGCTGGCCGACCCCACGAGCGTCATCCTCGAGGCGCTGCGGGTTGGACGCACGCTCACCGTCGGTTTCGTGAACCACGGGTTTTGGAAGAACCGCATCAACACCCTCGTGCAGGGGCGGAAGATCCGTAACGAAGTCTACACCACCGAGTGGTTCGAAAGCCGTCCGGCGAATCCTGTGACGATCGCCGACTTCGAGCACTTCTGTGCCGCCAAGGGCATCCGCATCGCGCGTCGCGCTCACCTCTCCGGCAACTGGCACACCCCCTGTCGCACCCTGCCCAACCTGTTCGCCGGCTACGCCCTCTACGACCTCGCGCGGTGAGCGGCGCACAGCGGTTATACAATTGCTCTGTTAAAGATATAAGGCCAACCACGAAGGTCTCATGGAAGCCGGCATCATAACAGTCGGCAAAATCCTCCCGCATCCCGCAACCAACTTCTAGTTCCGTTTTCTCAGCGGC
Source organism: Opitutaceae bacterium (assembly GCA_031425115.1). Taxonomy (GTDB): domain Bacteria; phylum Verrucomicrobiota; class Verrucomicrobiia; order Opitutales; family Opitutaceae; genus ER46. Next base: position 11,526 of record JANPIT010000945.1, read on the forward strand.
AATACTCGTGGAGGAAGACGCAATGGCATCTTCGTGAGGATATCGTTTCACTCTTGAACGGAGATGCGGACGAGAAACATTTGCCTCCGTGATGTTACACGTCTGAACGATCTGAGCGATTTCTCAGACGCGATTCAGGAAGACTATGATTTCCATCGTCGCCGGCAGGGTCTTCAAAGACTCAGAGTCGTCCCGCGACTTAAACACAGACGCACATACGAACTCATAATGATGGTGCTGTTGCTGGAGTCATTACGAGAGCAACAACGCTTCTACAGAGAAGCGGCTGTTGTTCGCAGAGAGCAATGTATTTCTAAACGCATACTTCGGCAGGATTAGCACCTGGAGCAGACACTAGATTGAGGAGCGCAGGCTTGCCCTTGCGCGCGTGATCACACGGATGTATGTCTGGAAAGCCGATCAACAGTAGTCAGTAGTCAGTAGTCAGTAGTCAGTAGTCAGTAGTCAGTAGTCAAAACTTGCTCGCCGGTGCCCCTCCCCGCGCGTCCTACCCCACCTTTTCCACCGCGATTCCCAGCACATTCGCGGCGGCCGCCTTGTCCCCGCGGCAGGCGTGCAGCACCAAGTCGATATACTGCTTCTCCTGACCCAGCAGATACTCCGCAAGCGCCGGCCAGTGCTTCAGCTCCCGCAAGCGCAACGGCAGTTGCTGCGAAGTCACCACGCGCGTCTCCGTCGTCGCGGCGATCTTCGACACCACTTGGTAAAGCTCTGTCAGATTACCCGGCCAATGGTAGGCGTTCATCACCCCGAGCGCATCGTCCGTAAACTCGATCAGGTTCGCATCGAAGAGCGGGTTCGTCGCCTGCGCGGTGTAGTGCTTCACGAGCAGCGGAATATCATCCACTCGCTCGCGCAGCGCCGGCACCTGCACGGGCAGCGACGCCACCCGGTAAAACAACTCGTCGTGAAATTTTCCCTCGTCGACCAATTTCTCCAGATCCTCGCTCGTCGTGCACACCAGCCGGAAGCCGTGCGCCGTGTTGCGCAGCACGCTCACCAATTCCTTCTGCACCGGCTCGCTCAGGCACTGCAGGTGTTGAAGAAATAAGGTGCCCGACTTCGCCTGCTTCACCCACGCGCCGCCCTCGCCATTCTGGCCGAGCAGACCCTCGCGGAAATTCGCCTCGGAGCTCAGCGAGCAATCGATCCGCACCAGGGCTGCGTCGGGCGTGCCGCCGGCGGCGTGGAGGATCTCGGCCACCGCACTCTTGCCTGTGCCGTTCTCGCCGATCAGCAGCACCGGCGTGCGCACCGTCGCGAGTTTTTTCACCTGCGCGATCAGCCGCGTGAGCTTCGCGCTCTTGCCCACCAGGCGGCTGTCGATGTCGGCCGCCTTTACTCCCGGCGCAAGTCCCGCGGCGGCGCGCTCGGCTTGAAATTTTCGGAACTCCAACCCGCGGCGGAGCGTCGCGATGAGCTCGTCCACACGGAACGGTTTCTGCAGGTAGTCGAAAGCGCCATATTTCAGCGCCTGCACCGCGCTTTCGGTTGAAGCGTAGGCCGTCATGATGATGACAACGGCGTTGGGATCGTAGAGCTTGAGCTGCTTGAGGAGCGTGATGCCGTCCATCGGCTTCATGTCGATGTCCGCCAGCACCAAGTCGTATTTGTCCGCCTTGTAGCGCACGAGCGCCTTTTCCCCATCCGTGGCGAACGAAGTGCCAAACCCCGTGGGCTGGATGACGGCCTCCAGCATCTCATGAATAGAGACGAGGTCGTCGACGATGAGAACGGCAGGCATGAAGCGGGAGGACGGGGCCTCGGACGTTCCGGAAGGCGGAGCGCGATGTCAAACGGCGCGTGCGGCGCGCCGATTACATGCCGCCCGCGACGGCGCCCAGTTGGAAGATCGGCAAGAACATCGCCATGACGATGCCACCGACCACCACACCGAGAAACACGATCAGCATCGGCTCGATCAGCGACGTGAGCGCGGCGACCGTGGCCTCGCACTCGACGTCGTAGAAGTCGGCGACCTTGTTCATCATGCCGTCGACGTTGCCGGTGGACTCACCCGCCTTGACCATGTGCTTCATCATGGGCGGGAAAAACGAATTGGCCGCGAGCACCTCGGATACTTGTCCGCCTTGGCTCACATGCTTGGCGATTTCTTCGCACGCATCCTCGACCTGCACCATGCCGCTGGCCGCCGAGACGATTTCCAGCGTGCGCAGGATCGGCACGCCGGAGCGAATCAGCGTGGCGTAGGTGCGACAGAAACGTGAGAGTGCGACCTTGTGGATCAGGTTGCCGAAAATCGGCGCGCGCACGAGCGCCTTGTCCTTGGTGCGGCGGCCGTTGGGCGTCGCGGTGAACTTGCCGAGCAGGAACCACGCGCCATAGGCGCCGAGGCCGATCGCCCACCACCACGCCTTCATGAAATCAGAGAGGTCGATCAGGAATTGAGTGGGTGCGGGGAGCTTCGCGCCGAAGTCCGCGAACATGGCCGCGAACACCGGGATGACGAAGATCAACAGCACATTGACGAGCGCGATCGCGAGACCGATGACCGCGATCGGATACGTCATCGCTGACTTGATCTTTTTCGTGAGCTTGACGGTCGACTCGAAGTAGCCGGCGACCTTCATCAAGATTTCCGCAAGACCACCGGACGCTTCACCGGCCTCGACCATCGAAACGAAGAGCGTGTTGAACGCCCGGGGAAATTTGCGCACCGCCGACGAAAACGAATTACCCTGCGAGATGTCGGCCCGGACATCGCGGATCACGATGCGGAAACAAGCGTCCTCGGTTTGATCCTGCAGCGCCTCGAGACATTGGACGAGCGGCAGACCGGCTTGGAGGAGGGACGCGATTTGCTGGGTAAAAAGGGCGAGCTCGCCGAGCGGGAGCTTGTAGGTCTTGGCCTTTTTCTCGAGGGCCTTTTGTTTGGCGAGGGCTTGGGAGGCCATGAAGCCGCTCGGTTTCTTCTGGGTCGAGCCGCGAGCGCCTTGAGCCGGGCCGGAAGCGGCCGAAGTGAGCAGTGCCATGCGAGCGAGAAAAAAGCACCCGCCATGGGGTCGCAACCCCCTTTTGCGGGGAGGTCGCGTTAATTTTCGGTGAGAAACACGTAGCTCAGAGGGGAAGGCAAACTCCGCAAGGGCTCCGTTCGAGCTTGCCGGTCCGAACATCCACTTAAGAGTTCACCAACCTTCGCACAACGTGGGATCACCGAAGTTTGGAGCGGGCGGGGGGAATCGAACCCCCGAGGCCAGTTTGGAAAACTGGAGTTTTACCATTAAACTACGCCCGCGTGGCGCTGCCCCGTAGCTTCGCGCGCAATGCCCGCCGGTCAAGCCGGCTTTGGATACTAAGCGGTCAGCAATCAGCGGTCCGCGCTTGCCGCCTCTGGCGGTGGTCGGCGCCGAGAGTCGAAAGCCGAGGGCCGGGAGAGCGCGGCCGTCTCTCGCGGGCTTGCCCGGGCCTTCCGACTTCCGACTTTCGCCTTTCGCCTTTCGCCTTTTCCCCTTTTCCGCCTTTCCCTTCAGCCCGTTTTCCACGGCCAGACTACGCATCCGTCCACGTCGCGGATCAGCGCGAAGTCGACTTTTCCTTTCAGCACAAAGGGCAACACCTCGACCGCCGCGGGCAACAGCGCTCGCGCGGCGTGCCAACTTTTGCCGCTCACGTAGACATCGTCGACCAGGAGCACGCGGCGCCACGCGCCGAGCTGCGGCACCGGCGACAAAAGCCGCGGCTCGGCAAAGCGCGGCGCGTTAGCCTCGTCGCGATAATTTAGCGTCAACACTTTCAGCTCCACGCCCAAGTGCTGCGCCACGAGCGCGGCCGGCACCACTCCCCCACTCGCAATCCCGATCACGCCATCGATCCCCGTGGGAAACTCCCAACGCGACAACCGGTCCGTGATCTCCGTAAACGCCAGCGGCGTCATGCAGCGGACGCGTCGCGCGGTTTCGGATACAACCAAACGAGCGTCGCGTGCAGCGCGCACAACACCGCGATCCCCGCGAGGCCGCCCACGAACGCACGCGTGAAAAAACCGGTCGCGGCAGAGAAGTCCGCGAAGCCACCCATCGCGGCGAACGCGGCGGTCGATACCAGTCGGCCGCCCACATACGCCAGCGGCGCGAGGACCACGAAACGGGGCCAGCGGCGCACTCCCAGCGCAAACAGCACCGCAAATACTGCGAGCTCCGCACTCATCGTCGCGACAAATGCGAGCATCGGCAGACCCGTCACGATCAAGTTAATAATCGGCGCGAACAACCCCACGATCACGCCCAGCCGCGCGCCGTAGAAAAAAGTGGCGACCAGCGTCGTCCAAAACATCGGCAGCAGATGAGCGCCGAGCGGCTGCGGACCCGACCACGGGGCCAGGTGCACGGCGAAGGGCACCAGCCACGCCACCGTGAGAAGCACCGCGGTCTCGCGCGCAGTCGCGCGCTGAAAGAAGGCGCGACCAACAGAGGGCGAAACGACGGCGGGCGTGGTCATGGGTCGCGAAATTACGGCGCGACACCACGACCGCAAAGCTCAATCTCGCGAGCAACCCGCGTGAACCTCGTCCTCTTCGAAGCCTCCGACCTCGACCGCCCATTGCCCCGCGCCGACCGCCGCGCGCAGCACATCGTGGACGTGCTGCGTCGTGGGATTGGGGATACGTTCGACGCCGGGCTCATCAACGGCCCGCGCGGCAAAGCCACCCTCGCCGGCATGACGGACGAGCACCTCACGCTGACTTTCGCGTGGGGTCCGCCTCCGGCCGCGCGCGACGGTCTCGTCGTCATCGTCGGCCTGCCGCGGCCGCAAACCGCGCGCGATATCCTGCGCGACGCCACGACCCTCGGGGCCACGGCGCTGCATTTTGTCCGCACCGAGAAATCCGAGCCCAGCTATGCGCAGAGCACGCTCTGGTCGTCCGGCGAATGGCGCCGCCTCGTGATGGCGGGAGCGGAACAGGCCTTTGATCCGGCGACCCCGGAGGTCACGTTTGCGCGCACCCTTGCCGCCACGCTCGACGCGCTCCCCGGCGGTGGCACGCGGCTCGCGCTCGACAATTACGAATCCGCCGCGCCGCTCGGATCAGTTTCCGCCCTCACGCCCCCGGTCACGCTCGCCCTCGGCGCGGAGCGCGGGTGGTCGACGGTAGAACGCTCGGCCCTGCGGGCGCACGGGTTTAACCTGGTGCATTTGGGCGAACGCGTCTTGCGCGCAGAGTCCGCCGTCACCGCTTCACTCGCCATCGTGCGGGCGAAGTTGGGATTGATGTAGAGCCGGCGCGCGCGGCGCGCCCGCGGGTCGAGGCGTCGAAGGAACAGGAAATACCGAATCCATCTGGAACTCAGGAAATCAGGAAACCAAGCCCAGGCCATATCCCTTCCTGATTCTTTGAGTTCTAGATTAAAGATGATGCCCGCAGTTTCGCGAGGTCGCGCCAAGTAGGTTTGAACGATCACTAGGTCTCGCGAGGGAGTATCCGTCCGTTCCTGATTTCCTGAGTTCCAGATTC